>CALCPT010000413.1 GCA_937897265.1 uncultured Alcaligenaceae bacterium | reverse complement strand
ACGTGTGCTCTTCCGATCTTCGTTGATGTAGTTCACCCCAATATTGGCGGTGACGACGCCAGCGAGCGAGATCGCTCCGCCGTTGAGCGTAAGGCCAGAGGTGCTGCCGAACGCCTGATCCGCGACAGCCTTGCCTATGCGATGGACCGCAAGCAATTCGGCGAGCCGATTGCTCATGGCCCCATGATTTATGGTGTGGCAGGTGGCCTGCAGTATGCAAGTGGGATTAATGACGGCACGCTACTGGCCTTAGTACAGATCGATAAGTGGCGCTTACTTGCGCCAGTCAAACACGGCGATACGATTAGGATGAAATCAACGGTTATCGAAAAAAAGGAATCAAGCAAACCTGACCGCGGAACCATCACCTTTAAGCGCAATATCGTGAATCAGCATGACACCACTGTGCAAGAAATGATCGCGACGATCTTATATCGGCGTCGGCCGCAGTAAACAAGCTAACCAACAACAAAATCCAACAAGTCAACGATTGAGACCTCACGCATCTCAAATCGTTGACCTATCTGCCTCAAGTCATTATTGAACTTTCGACGGTAGCCAGGCAATCAGTTCTGGAAAAACAAACATAATCGCCACAAAAAGCAAAATAATTCCTACAAACGGCACAGAACCTATAGAAATTTCTTTTAACGATACGTTGCCACTGACGCCTCGCAAAACAAACAACACCATGCCTACAGGCGGTGTAATCAAACCGACCTCAACCATGGTGACTAAATAAATGCCAAACCAGATTGGATCAAAACCAAGCGCTATCACGACAGGATATGTCACAGGCAGGGTCATCAGAATCATCGAGATCGACTCGACAAACATCCCCAGAACGACATAGATTAAAGAAATGAGGGCAATGACTACCCATGGCGAAACGTCCGCTCCTTTAATCGATTCAACTAGCGTACGCGGCACCTTGAGATAATCAAACACCCAACTGAGAATGGCCGCACCGACAACAATTAGCATGATGAAAGCAGTCACGCTCGCCGTTTCAACTGCCGTTTCGTATAGCATCTTCCAGCTAAAGCGTCGGTACACCACACAAAGCGCTGCAGCCATTGCCGCGCCGAGCGCACCGGCCTCTGTAGGTGTCGCGATGCCCGCGTAGAGCGAGCCCAACACCGCGCCAATCACCGACAAGAAAGGCACAATATTACCAATCGAAGAAAACTTCTCTTGCCAAGAATACCGCCGCCCGGGTGGTGCTGAGCCCGGAACGGATTTAGACCAGATGTACGCCGTGACCATGAACATACCCGCCAACAATAGTCCGGGCACGACTCCTGCGATAAATAATACATTCACGGGGGCACCTACGGTGCTGCCGTAAATAATCATTGGGATGCTAGGTGGAATCATAATGCCAAGCGTTGCGCCAGCGGCCGTCACACCATAAGTGAGCTTAGCGCTATACCCACGCTTAATCATGTCGGGGCATGCGACACGACCAAGCGTCGCCGCGGTCGCGACGCTCGAGCCTGAGACGGCCGCAAAAATCGCCGAGGCCCCAACACTGGCATGAGCCAAGCCCCCAGGCGTACGGCCAAACCAACGTACCAACGAGTCAAACATTCTGCTGGTGACACCACTTTGCATCAGCAAAGTACTCATTAATACGAACATCGGGACAGCGGTGAGCGTAAAGGAATTCACACTACTCCAAGCGCGTTCTGCAATCGTCAGTAACTGTGGCTTGGGAAGCAGCCCATACAGACCAATGACGCCCACCACACCTAGGGCGATCGCAATACGGACCCCTGCTAGCATGAGCCCCAATATCGACAAGGACAGTAAGCCACCAATCGCAAGGATAGGCGCTGACCGCGCAAACCAAAGCAGTAACACCAAACCACCAATCGTAGCTGCCACAGCGAGCGCCATACGCACTCCGCTTGAGACAACAATCAACAAAATCGTCACGGCACAAATCTGAAGTGTGCCCCAATCAAGCCGCGTGCCTTGAATCATTACAAGTTGACGACCACAGAGTAACAAACCAATAACCAACCCGACCAACAGAAGCCCGACTAGCCACGAACGCACTGCCGTTCGCGCAGTTTGGGCATCAAGATTTTCGCCGAGCAGAGACATCCCAAACAACACAAACCCAAGCAGAATAGGCAATTCAGGAATCCACTGCGGCGTAGAAAGCAATCCCCAGTCGCGCGTGCCATTGACGTATTCACCATAGATAAATATGCCAGTCTGCCAGCAGCAAAACAATACAAAAAATACAGCGATCCAATTCGCAAAGACTAGAAACTCTTGTTGACGCTTAGGCGACAACCTATCGATCACGAGTTCGACGTAAATATGAGCCCGCGCACGCTGCGCTGCCGCTAAGCCTAAGAAAGAGACGGCAACCAGAATATAAGTTGCTATCTCAGTGACCCAGGTAGTCGGCTCATTGAGCACGTAACGCGCGAACACTTCCCAACAAATAATGCCCGCGATCGCCAAGAGACCAAGACCGCTCACCATCGCTGAGAGCCTCCCAGCCTGATCCGCAATTAATACCAGTACCGGACGTTTGACCGTCGTATTCATGTCTACCTCTCAAATTTTTATGTATTCGTCAAATCTCTTGTTTGATTCGATCGTTTGTGGTGAACTATTTGAATAGCAACAACAATAAGTCCATTCAACACCCAAGGAGACTCTTCATGCAAGTGAAAAATGTATTGAAAACATCTGCTCTAGCGCTAATGCTGCTTTGCAGCGTAGCGCAGGCGCAAAACTTTGAATTTAACTTGGCTGTCATTTCCGCGCCCACCGACCCGTATACGGTTGTCGTTCAAACGATTCCCGAGCGTATCGCCAAAGCGACAGCCGGTCGGGTCAAAATCAATATCAGTGACTCACTAGTACCCGGCACGCAAATCGTCTCAGCTGTGCGTGAGGGCCGAGTAGAAATGTCCGCGGGTCTACACACCTACCTGACGGCAGAAGAGCCGCGTTTTGGTATTTTTAACTTGCCTGGGCTGATCGAAGGCATGGACGACTACAAAAAGGTCGGCGAAGCCTTCTGGTTTACGGATACGCAAAAAATTTGGAAAGACCGCTATAAGTCGATTGTGTTGGCCGAAGGCGCTTGGTGTACACAAGCGTTGTTCTCAAAGACCCCCATCCACACGCTTGAAGATTTTCGTAACAAGCGCCTGCGCGTCCACAATCCTCAGACAGCTGTCTTGATGAATGCGCTCGGGGCAAAGCCTGTACCACTGGCATTGCCAGAGGTCATGCCCTCTCTTGAGCGCGGTGTGATTGACGGTTTGTTTACTTCGGCTTGTTATGGTAACGGACAAGAATACTGGCGTGTTGCGAAGAATGTACAGAACTGGAGCTTGGGTCCGATTAATGGTTGGGCCGTACTGATCAATGAAGATGTCTGGAACAAGTTGCCTGCTGATCTACAAACCAAGGTAAAAGCTGAAATGTTACTGGTGCAAAAAGAAGCGCTAGACACTCAAAGCAAATTTACGCAGGATGCGTACGACAACATGAAAAAAAATGGTGCCGTGTTGTGGGTAGCACCCGCCTCAGAACGGGCACGTTTATTTGATCCAAAGTTTGTCAAACCCACCTATGACGCCTGGCTTGCACGCGCAAAAGAAGTGGGCTTTGATGGCGACGCCTTTTTAGCCCGCGTCAAGGCAGTAATAGGCCGAAACTAAGTGACTCAGCACCTAGCAATCAAAAGACGCACGATATTGCTCGTGCGTCTTTTTTTATAATCATTCATTTACGCGTGACGAAGTTCGTCGACGTAGGGTGGCGCGGGATGCAAATCGTAAGTACACCCTGCTTTCGCGACCTGGCCTGGCACGGCATGACCAACGATGGTGGGTAACTGACGCGCCAGCCCTATTAGCTTAGGGATATTCATCCCAGTGTCATAGCCCATGGCATCAAGCATATGAATCGCATCTTCACTCGAAATATTGCCGCTTGCACCGGGCGCATAGGGGCAGCCGCCAAGACCACCAAGTGAGCCATCAAATCGAACAATCCCGGCTTGCACAGCGGCCAGCACATTGGCCAGCCCCATGCCTCTTGTGTTGTGAAAGTGTAGAGTGAGTTGCAAGGTAGGAAAGCGCTTGAGTAAGGCGTCGCACATTTGCTTGACTTGCTCTGGATTCGCCATTCCGGTCGTATCGCAAATTGTGAGCCCTCTGACGCCAAGATCAGCAAAGCGTTGAGCAAACTCTTCAACTACCGCTTGAGGCACCTCACCTTCCATTGGGCAACCAAAGGCAGTCGACAGCGACACGTTGATTGGCACCTTTGCGTCAACATATTGAATGACGGCTGACAAGCCAGCAAAACTCTTTTCTCTGCCCATTCTTAAGTTGGCTAAGTTATGCGTTTCTGAGGTGGACATGACCAAATTGAATTCATCTGCCTTGGATTCAAGAGCACGCTCAGCGCCTCTGAGATTAGGAACCAAGACCGTGTACTCGACACCTGGCACGCGTTGAATTCTGCCCATCACCTCTTCTGCATCTCTGAGCATCGGGATCGCTTTGGGTGAGGTAAATGAGGTCACCTCGATTTTCAGATCGGAAGAGCACACGTCTGAACTCCAGTCACGCCAATGTAT
>CALCPT010000412.1 GCA_937897265.1 uncultured Alcaligenaceae bacterium | reverse complement strand
TAGTCGCACAGAGGATGTGAGTGATTTACTTGAAGTGTTGGTGTTACAAAAAGAAGTTGGGCTCTTACGTCGAACCCTCGATGACCAAGCGATGGTTGATTTAATTACAGTGCCGTTATTTGAAACGATTGCAGATTTGCGCAACTCAGCCCGCATTATGCGTGAGTTTTATGCCATACCTGGCATTGCAGATATGATGCAACGGTCTGGTGCCGAGCAAGACATCATGTTGGGCTATTCAGACAGTAATAAGGACGGAGGGATTTTTACGAGTAACTGGGAGCTCTATCAGGCTGAAGTGGCATTGGTCGAAGACTTTGACCGCTTGGCGACAACCCATAATATTCAGTTGCGTATGTTTCACGGACGTGGTGGCACGGTCGGACGTGGTGGTGGGCCAAGTTATCAAGCTATTTTGGCGCAACCACCCGGTACGGTGCGAGGTCAGATCCGTTTAACCGAACAGGGCGAGGTGATCGGTTCGAAGTACGCCAACCCAGAAATCGGTCGTCGTAATTTAGAAACGCTTGTTGCCGCCACCTTAGAGGCGACGCTGTTGCAACCTACCAAGAGCGCGCCCAACACTTTCTTAGCTGCGGCGGCTCAATTGTCACAAGCTAGCATGGACGCTTATAGGCGCTTGGTCTATGAAACGCCAGGGTTTGAAGAATTCTTTTTTTCTGCAACGCCGATCCGAGAAATTGCCGAACTGAACATCGGTTCGCGCCCCGCCTCCCGCAAAGCGACTCAAAAGATTGAAGATTTGCGGGCGATTCCATGGGGCTTTAGTTGGGGTCAATGCCGTTTGACGTTACCGGGATGGTTTGGTTTTGGTTCTGCAGTGCAAGAGTTTCTGAATCATCCGACCATCAAAGAGCGCAAGGCCGCAGTGATGTTGCTGCAAAAAATGGTGAAGCAGTGGCCGTTTTTTAAAACACTTTTATCCAATATCGACATGGTCCTAGCTAAAAGTGATTTGGCGTTGGCGTCGCGTTACAGTGAATTAGTGAGCGATGCCAAGCTCCGTAAAAAGATCTTCACTGCCCTTGAAGCAGAGTGGCTAAAAACTGCTGAAATGATTTCGTTGATAACAAAGGACAAACACCGCCTTGCTAATAACCCCGCCTTAGCCCGTTCGATTCGTCATCGCTTTCCGTATATTGACCCCCTGCATCATTTACAAGTTGAGTTGATACGACGCTACCGCGAGGGTCAGTCAGACGAGAGAGTACGGCTTGGTATACACCTGTCGATCAATGGTATTTCAGCTGGTTTAAGAAATACCGGCTAAGACGAAGCTCGTCTGTATCAACTAACATAGATTAGATATTCTTTTCGGAGACAAAAAAATGATAAACGTAATCCGTAGACTGAGTGCTTTGATAGTGTTAGTTTCAGTACCGCTATCGACAGCCTATGCCCAAGATTTGGCTAAGTCGTGGCCTAATAAATCGCTTCGTATCGTGGTGGGGTTTCCAGCAGGATCGGTAACAGACACGGTGGCGCGAGTCATGGCCGAGCAGTTAGCCAAATCTTTGGGTCAACCGGTCGTTGTTGAGAACAAACCGGGTGCAAACGGTGCCATTGGTGTGGGCGAAGTGGCACGGGCAACGCCCGATGGTTACACCTTGCTTGTGACAAATTCAAGCAGTATCACGATCAACCCGCAGTTGTACAAACAGATCACCTATAAAGCCTCAGACTTTGCACCCATCGCGATGGTGATTGAGGCGCCGTTTATTTTGACGGTTAACCCTGAGTGGGCGCAGAAAAATGCCGTGAACAGTATTCAAGATCTGATCCGCTATGCGCAAGCGCAACCTGAAAAGCTGACCTACGGCTCAGGTGGGCAGGGCAACATGGCGCATTTAAGTTTTGTGTCGCTCAGTAACCGCGCCAATATCAAAACCACGCATGTGCCGTACAAAAGTGCTGCGCAAGCGGGCTTGGCGATGATCAGCGGCGAGTTGAACGCC
>CALCPT010000411.1 GCA_937897265.1 uncultured Alcaligenaceae bacterium | reverse complement strand
ACGCGGCCGGATGATCGGCACGTAATCAGCGTCTTCTATATCAAGCAACTTGCGCGCGGTTTGCTTAGGCAAATTACCCGGCATTTTTTTATTAATGAAATGCACAACCTGCTCGCGCAAGACTGGCTTGCCAACTGTCGCAGGCGGCTTCGCAGTTTGTTTACGTGCAAACTTCGAAAACAAATCGTGCACAAACCGTTGTACCTTATACCCAACGCCCACCATGGCAGCTCGGGTTGCATTAATCGTTGCGGGATCTTTGGCATTTAAAAAGAACATTGCCGCAGACGTGCCTGGATTAAACGATTTATGACCCATGCGACGCAGCAAAGCACGCATGTTCATCGACACATCACCAAAATCAATATCGACCGGGCACGGGTTATAGCACTTATGACAAACCGTACAGTGATCGGCGACGTCTTCAAACTCTTCCCAGTGTTTTAAGCTGATCCCACGACGAGTTTGCTCTTCGTATAAGAAAGCCTCGATCAACAGCGACGTTGCCAAAATCTTGTTGCGCGGCGAATACAACAGATTGGCGCGTGGCACGTGGGTCGCACACACAGGCTTGCATTTTCCGCAACGCAAACAGTCTTTAATCGAATGACTGATCGCACCGATGTCGCTTTGCTGCATGATGAGAGATTCGTGCCCCATCAAACCAAAGCTAGGCGTCCAGGCGTTACGCAAGTCTGCGCCAGGCATCAGTTTGCCGGCGTTGAAGTGATCATTTGGATCAATCTTACGTTTGTAATTCTGAAACGGCGCAAGCTCGGTAGCCGATAAAAACTCGTATTTTGTCAGGCCAATACCGTGCTCACCCGAGATGACGCCATCGAGGTCACGTGCGATTTGCATGATGCGCGCCACCACAACGTTGGCCTCGCCAAGCATTTCATAATCGTCCGAATTAACGGGAATATTGGTGTGCACATTGCCGTCGCCCGCGTGCATATGCAACGCAACAAACACACGGCTCTTTAAAACTCGTGCGTGAACCGCCTGCAGTTCGGCTAGCACCGGTGCAAAATCTGCACCACTAAACAAGCCAGACAATTCGGCCTTGACTTCGCTTTTCCAGGAGATCCGCAGCGTGCGATCTTGGGCGACATCGAACAAACGCGCGGTGGGTTGACTGTTGAGACGCTCACGCACTGTGGCCACCAACGCACCCAAACCATATTGCTCGAATGACTCGAGCGCTTGCTGCAACGACAAATCAAGATTGTCGTGCACCCATCTCCAACGTCGCCGTACCGCCTCAAGCACCTCAAGTGCCTGCGCTTTACGCTCGTTGACCGCCTGCTCGATATAAACGCTTTCTTCGGTACTGCGGTCAAGCTTGGCCACAGGCAAAACCCCCGCACACACCGCTTCAAGCGCGTCGAGGAGTTTGAGCTTATTACGAATCGAGAGTTCGATATTGATACGCTCGATGTGATCGGTGTACTCGCCCATCCGGTCAAGCGGAATCACCACATCTTCATTAATTTTGAAAGCATTGGTGTGACGCGCAATCGCTGCCGTGCGCGCCCGATCAAGCCAAAACTTTTTACGCGCTTCTGCGCTGACCGCAATAAAGCCTTCGCCGTGGCGTGTGTTGGCGAGGCGAACGACTTCGCTGGTGGCAGCTGCCACCGCAGACTCGTCGTCACCCACAATGTCGCCAAACAACACCATCTTGGGCAAAACGCCACGCTTGCTTTTGGTCGAATACCCCACCGCGCGCAGGTACCGTTCGTCAAGGTGCTCAAGACCTGCCAACAACGCGCCTCTGGCCCGCCCGGTTTGATCAAGGTAGTTTTTAATTTCAACAATCGAGGGGATTGAATCACGCGCCTGACCAAAAAATTCTAGGCAGACGGTACGCGTATGGCGAGGCATACGATGCAACACCCATCGCGCGGCCGTAATCAAACCATCACAACCTTCTTTTTGCACCCCCGGCAAGCCAGATAAAAACTTATCCGTCACATCCTTACCCAAGCCGACTTTACGCAAGCCAGCGCCGTCAACGTCGAGGATTTCGGTGCGCAAGGGACGTGTGCCTGCAGGGGCAGAACCATCGGACCATTGCAGTTCAAACCGAACGCGCCCAGCTTCGTGGATTTTTCCGAGATTGTGCTCAAGGCGAGTCACATCAAGCCAATTGCCGTCGGGGTCGACCATCCGCCACCAGGCGAGGTTATCCAACGCCGTGCCCCAAAGCACTGCTTTTTTACCGCCCGCGTTCATGGCGACGTTGCCGCCCACGCACGAAGCGTCTGCCGACGTGGGGTCGACCGCAAAGACAAACCCTGCGTGCTCGGCGGCCTCTGAAACGCGTTTGGTCACCACGCCAGCGCCGGCACGCACGGTGGCTACAGGCTCTGCGACCCCAGGCAAAGCAATCAGTTCGACTGCGCCAAGGGTATCGAGTTTTTCAGTATTGATGACCGCCGAACGCCAAGTCAGGGGGATGGCGCCGCCGGTGTAGCCAGTACCGCCGCCTCTGGGCACGATGGTCAAGCCTAGTTCAATGCACCCGCGCACCAAACCCGCGATTTCGTCTTCGGTATCGGGGGTGAGCACGACAAAAGGGTACTCAACACGCCAGTCGGTCGCATCAGTCACGTGAGACACGCGCGACAAGCCGTCAAACTTAATATTGTCGCGCGCAGTCAAACGGCCCAAGGTTTTTTGCACCTGACGCCGTAAGCGACCAATCTGCTCAAACTCTTGCTCAAACGCACTGACGGCCACGCGTGCACGATCTAATAAGGTCGCGACTTTTTCATCGCGCCCGGCATCGTCACCTGCACGACGTTTATCAATTTCGGTAAGCCTATGTTGCAGGGCTTCGATGAGTAATTTGCGTCGTTTAGGGTTGTCGAGCAGATCGTCTTGCAAATACGGATTACGGCGGACAACCCAAATATCGCCTAATACTTCGTACAGCATCCGGGCCGAGCGACCGGTACGGCGCTCGCCGCGCAAATCAAACAATAAGGCCCAAGCATCATCGCCCAACAAGCGACAGACCACTTCTCGGTCTGAAAAGGAGGTGTAGTTGTAGGGGATTTCGCGCAAGCGTGCCTGAGAATCAGGAAGAGGCTCGGCGTTTAACAAATGGCTAGCAAACGGGGCGTTCATAGGTCAGAATCTTGGCAGTTGCCCTTAAAGTCTTATTTTAAGCCAAGCCACAAAGATGTTTGGAATACCCCCAAAACTTCGCGTTCGACAACCTTGCTTGCGGTAGGGGCGCTGGCGCTCGTCGCGCTAGCACTCCGCCGGCGTGATGCGCATGGCGAGCAAGCTGGCCAAGGCGCGCGCGCTATGGCAGCAAAAGCTTGAGTACCCCGCCAAGCACCAAATAACGGGCGAACTTACCAATCGCCATAAATATCAAGCACGATAACCACGGCAAACGTAACCACCCCGCCACCGCGCAAAGTGGATCCCCAACGACCGGTAGCCAAGAAAGCAAAAGAATCGGTGCGCCAAAGCGATGCACCCAAACCTGAGCCCGTGTTTGTTGCGCCGACGACCTCGTCGCTAGGCTCGCGTCGGCTTCGCGCTGCGTTGAACTTGGCGGCCCAGGCGAATCTGAGGCGCCAACTGTTCGGTGCTCGCCTTGTTGGGCTACCGCCGAACCACCGACGTCTGCGCGCGGTCGGCGCCAACGCTGAAAAGCTAGCTGTGCGCCCGCGCCCATCCAATAAGTGATGAAGCCACCCAAGCTATTGCCCGCGGTCGCCACCAGCACCGCAGCCCAGAAAAACTCGGGTTGTAACGCCAGATAGCCTAAAAATATTGGCTCAGAGCCCATAGGCAGGATCGTCGCGGCAAGTGCACTCACCACAAAAATCACCCCTAAGCCGACCGAGGGCAAGGCAGAAGATGCGAGCAACGAAGCAAAAATAGAATCCAGCACACACCCCTTAACTGGGAATCATCGATTTAACGCATGGGATAATGATGGTTCGGACTAGGAATCACATGAACATCGACTATCTCAAACGCATTTTGACATCTAAAGTGTACGACGTCGCGATTGAAACACCACTTGATCGGGCGCCTCAGTTGTCAGCGCGGATCGGTAACAACATCTGGCTCAAGCGCGAAGACACACAGCCCGTCTTTAGCTTCAAGCTGCGAGGCGCTTACAACAAAATGGCGCATCTGCCCCGGGCGACCTTGGCACGCGGTGTCATCGCGGCGTCGGCAGGCAACCATGCTCAGGGGG
>CALCPT010000410.1 GCA_937897265.1 uncultured Alcaligenaceae bacterium | reverse complement strand
TCATGCCGCCCCCCAAGCCTTGAAACACCCTAAAGCAAATGAGTTGCCCCATGGTTTGAGCCACCCCGCACAGCACCGAGGCGATCGTGACAATTGCTAACGCGGTCATGAGCAGGGGCTTGCGACCGAACAAGTCACCGAGTCGCCCAAAAATCATGATGCTCACTGCCGAGGCTAAAAAATACCCTGTCCCTACCCAAGCGTAGACAGCTATCCCATCAAGCGCCTGCGCCACTTCGGGCAACGAGGTACTGACAATGGTCGCGTCAAACGCCACCACCACGGCCGAGGCCGCGATGCCCGACATCGCTAGCAACAACTCGCGGCGCGATTTCGGCGCGACTTGCTCGGCTGGCGCCACGGGCGGCGCAGCCGCTGCGGCGGCTGAGTCGCGGGCGTATGGCGGTGCTGACGGTTTCGTTGGATCGGGGTGCTGCATGAGGCAACTTAGGGGTTAACGCTAATAGAGCTAGGATAGCACTCCCGAGGGGGGCGACTTCGTGGACAATATCCTTTGGAGTCAGGTAAGCACAGGAGACTGAAGTGAAAAAAAGCACAAAACATGTTGAGTTGGTGAATCCAGAGCAGACGAAGCTCGCCGCGGTGTTGGCGGTCGGCTTAGTATGTGCCGGCCTTGGCCTGAGCGCCACCGTGCAGGCTCAAACTGCAGATTGGCCAACAAAGCCCGTGCGAATTATTGTGCCGTACTCGCCTGGTGGCGGTACCGACATTATTTCGCGTCGCTTGGCGCAAGGCCTCGGGCCCGTGCTCAAACAAAATGTCATCGTTGAAAACAAGCCAGGTGCAAACGGCATTATTGGTACAGACCTAGTCGCAAAATCCGAGCCCGACGGGCATACCTATGTAGTGGTGGTGTCGACCCATCTGATCAATCCGATCGTCACCAAGAACATGCCCTACGACACCTTCAAAGATTTGATTGGTGTGACCGTGGTGGCTGACTCGCCCTTGATCTTTGTGACGTCGTCGCAGTTTCCGGCCAAAACCATGGAAGAGTTCACCAAAGCGATGCGGGCCAAGACAGGTACCTATTCGTACGGCAGTTCAGAAAACATGACCAAGCTAGTGGGCGCCATGTATGCCAATGCTGAAAAGCTTGACATGGTGAGTGTGTCGTACAAAGGTGGTGCGCCTTTAATGACCGATGTGGTGTCTGGCGTGACAACAGTGGGCATCACCAGTATTTTGACCGCGCGCAATTTTATGGATAGCGGTCGCTTGACACCCCTGGCCGTGACCAGTGCACAGCGCTCAGCGGCGGTGCCTAACGTGCCAACGATGCAAGAGGCGGGCGTTAAAGATTTTGAGATCACGCAAAGCTATGCGATGTACGCGCCCTCAAAAACACCCAAGGCAATTTTGAATGCGATGCAAAAGGCCGTGCATCAGGTTGCGATGTCGCCCGATATGAAAGCGGCGTTAGCGGATCAAGCTGCCTGGCCGGTTGCACAGCCCGTTGATGAGTTCAACGAGCGCATTAAAAAAGAAGCCGCGTTTTTGCAAGACTTGGCGAAGAGAATTAATTTGCAGGGTGATTGAGCTAGCAAGGTGAATGACTAGCGAGCCGCTGATGAAGGTTCAGTGGCTTCGCATTGGCAAGATTGCTGATTGAAATGGATCGAGGTCGCTGCGTAGAGAGGTCTTGTTGATATGGACCTGTATCGCAGCGGGTTGCCACCCGGCAGCTAAAGTAAAAATTAAATATACATAGACGCAGTAGTAGGAGCAAAGATGTCAGTTGTAAAGTTGTCAAACGAACTACCCGCACCTAAAGGTTGGGTACGGGCAGAGCTTGAGCAAGACTCTTCTTGGATCCGCCCGCTCACCACACAAGAAATCACCGATCTTGAAAGTAGCTTGCGAAAGGTACTGGCGTTAGGCAAAACAGAATTTGAATTGTCTGCAGCGGATTTTGAATTGACCGAGTGCACGCGCGCATTGCTGACTGAAGTGATGCAAGCGACACAAACCCGTTACGGTTTGTGCCTGGTGCGCGGGTTTCCGGTTGCTAAGTGGAGTAAGGCCGAACTGCGTACTTTGTTTTGGTGTTTAGGTTTATGTTGTGGTGTGCCACGGCCGCAAGGCAAGCAAAGCCAGTACGTGTCTGATGTGACCAACACAGGCGGCACCTACCGTGGTGGTACAGGGCGCGGCTACAACACCAATTCAAAATTAGATTTTCATGCAGATGGTAGCGACATCGTTGGCTTGATGTGTTTGCAAACTGCAAAAAGCGGTGGCACAAGTTTGCTGTCGAGTTCATTGACCGCGTACACAGAGCTGAAAAAGCAACGCCCCGATTTAGCGGCGGTGTTAACGCAGCCGTTTTATTTCAGTCGCCAGGGTGAGCACGCGGCCGAAGAGCCCCCCTATTATTTAGCCTCAATCGTCGGCGAAAAAAATGGACGCTTTGCTTGTCGCCATATTCGCAATCACATCACCGGTGCGCAAATTACGTTTGAAGATGTACCGCGTTTAACCGCGCAGCAAACCGAAGCGCTGGATATGTTTGATGCCTTGTTGGCGCGGCCAGATATTTGTTTTCATATGGAGCTTGAGCCGGGTGATTTTCAGTTTGTGAATAATCACGTCACCTTGCACGCGCGCACTGAATACGAAGACTACCCCGAGCCAGAGCGCCGCCGTCACTTGTTAAGACTATGGTTATCTTTACCTCAGGCACAGGCGTTACCCGAAGCATGGCGCATTGCTTACAAAGATGTCGATGCGCAAGCGTTGCGCGGTGGGTTTCGAGGCGTTGGCATCACCGACGAAATTCGCGGCTTTGAAAAACGCTTATGCGCCGAGCATCAGATGGCGTTCAGGGTGTATGAGGATTATGAAGCGATGCTCAAAACTGCCTAAGCTTTGCAAGGCTCGCGCAAGCTGACTGTTGTTCAATCCAGTAGCACTGAATTTTGATTAAGAATCAATCATGAACATCTACGAACAAAACCTTCCAAAAACTGCCGCTAATTACGCAGCGTTAACCCCGGTTGATTTTTTGTTACGCGCCGCTGAGGTCTACCCAGATCGTTTGGCCGTTGTGCATGGCAAGATTCGCCGTACCTGGTTGCAAACCTATCAGCGTGCGCAACAACTCGCTCAGGCCTTGCGAGCGTTAGGCGTGCAAAAGGGTGACACGATCACAGCGATGCTACCCAATACCCCCGAGATGCTTGAGTGCCATTTTGGTGTGCCCGTGTTGGGGGCGGTACTCAATGCGCTGAACACTCGCCTAGATGCGGCTAGCTTGACCTATATGTTGAATCACGGCCAAGCCAAGGTCGTGATCGTAGATCGCGAATTCAGCAAGGTCATGAAAGAGGCGATCTTAAATGCCAACGTCAAGCCGATTGTGATTGATGTCGACGATAGTGAATACGACGGTGCTGGTGAGCGCATTGGTACGCATGAATACGAGGCGTTGCTGGCGGGTGCCTCTACGCAAAGCGCACCCCTTACGTTTCAAGGCGATGAGTGGGATGCCATCGCGCTGAACTACACCTCCGGCACCACCGGTGAGCCCAAGGGTGTGGTGTATCACCATCGCGGCGCCTACATGAACGCCGTCAGCAACATCCTTGAATGGGATCTGCCCTCGCACCCCGTGTACTTGTGGACCCTGCCGATGTTTCATTGCAACGGCTGGTGTTTTCCGTGGGCGATTGCTGCGCGTGCCGGTGTCAATGTCTGCTTGCGTCGCGTCACGCCCGAAGGCGTGTTTGGTGCGATCCGCGATTACGGTGTCACTCATTATTGTGGCGCCCCAATCGTGCACAGCATGTTGGTCAATGCCCCGGATGCACTCAAACAAGATGGCATGAGTAAGCTCAACGGCGGCCGTGTCAAAGGCATGGTCGCAGGCGCGGCCCCCTCGGCGACGCTGATTGAAGCCATGGACGCACTCGGCATCACTCTTACCCACGTGTATGGCCTGACCGAAGTCTATGGCCCCTGCACCGTGTGCGCCCCGCAACAAGAGTGGGATGATCTGCCAGCCGCCGAACGTGCGGTGTATCACGCGCGCCAGGGCGTGCGCTACCACCTGGAGCGCGACGTGCGCGTGCTGGACCCCGAGACGATGAAACCCGTGCCGCAAGACGGCGAAACCATGGGCGAGATCATGTTCAAGGGCAACATCGCCATGAAGGGTTACCTCAAGAACCCGCAGGCCACCCAGGAGGCGTTTGCCGGCGGCTGGTTC
>CALCPT010000409.1 GCA_937897265.1 uncultured Alcaligenaceae bacterium | reverse complement strand
TCAGCGAAAGCTTTGCGTTCATTGAGGTGCTCGCAGTTCAGCAGATCATCTGCGCTTTGCACCATACCGATTAAGAGTCTTTTTGTGGCACCTGCGAGAAAAACGTCTTTGGCGTCGCGATCTTGTACGCATTCTTCAAGTAAGGCGCGTACTTCGGGGACACGCTTTTCACGTTGTGGCGGACTTGCGAATTTAGGTTCGCGAAACTCAGGACGACCAAACAAATCGGCCAGTGTTTCGAAGGGTGCACCCCCACCGGTTTGAAAGGCCAAGAAACCTTTACGCGCCGCAATGGGTTCGCCCGCGAAAGGGTCTTGAACCACAGCTCGGCGACCTTGCACAGCGCCTAAGAAACCGTAATACGACTGGTTCAATACCAGTTCTGATGCAAGGCACTCGTGAATCGATACGTCAACATGCTCACCAAACTGATCGGCTTGTGCCGCGCTGTAGGCCATCGTCGATGCATAGGCGGCAGTCAAGCCTGCACAATAAAAGGATTGCGATAAGCCATGTTTGAGTGGCTCGCGATCGACTTGACCGCTGATCGCCATGATTCCGCTCATTGCTTGTAGGGTGAGATCACTGGCGCGGTAATGCGCATATGGGCCGGTTTGGCCAAAATTCGTGATTGAGGTCACGATTAGAGTTGGATTCCACTCAAGTAGTTGATCAACGCTATACCCCCAGCTCTCAAGTCTGCCGGGTTTAAAGCTTTCAATCACGATGTCGCTTTGTTCGATCAGCTTACGCATGACCGGTCGGCTCGACTCTAGTCGAAGGTCGAGGGCAACGCTACGTTTGTTCCAGTTTAAATACTGAAACAGTAGGCTTTGTTCGGCAGTGGCGGCATCGGTTTTTAGCGGCGCAAGATAGCGCGCAAAATCACCCTTGCCGGGCTGTTCGACTTTGATGACGTCTGCACCGTAGTCGCCGAGTAGCCGGGCCGCAAAGGGCCCGGCGATACCGTGACTCAGATCCAGAACGCGTACGCCTTGTAACGCAGATTGCATGCTGATCCTACTTAGGCTGCAGGTGGAACAAAGGGATAAGGAACAGGCTTGCCATTTTTATAGGGCAGAGCAACCGTTGCAGTACCCGGCGTAGACTCTTTGCCCGCATCGTTGATAATGCCAAGCTCGATATCAATTAGGCCGTAGTCTGGCCCTTCGCGTTTGCCCGTGACCCGACCCCAGACTCGAACAGTTTCTTCGACAATATTCATCGCGCGAAACTGAAAGCTGGCTTTCCAGGCCCAGCCGTTTGGCCCAGCCCAATCAGCAAGCATTTGCATCACGAACTGTTGCTTAAGCGAACCGTTAATGAGCAGACCTGGCAATTTGTCGTGTTCCATTGCAAAAGGTTTGTCGTAATGAATCTTGTGCCAGTTTTCCATTGCGGCAGACCAACGCATCAAGTGTGCTGTTGTCAGGGGGCCTTTTTCAAGACCGGGGATGTCGGAGCCAATCGCGACATCTTCAAAATTAGGAGTCGTACCGAGTGCCATATTATTTTCTCCGGATTTGTGTGCGACGGGTGCGAATCAACAACTCACCGTCGCCATTGCGATATTCTGTCTCTGTGACAACCAACACAATTGGGCCTTTGCTGGTTTCTTTTTCGCTGATGTCTGCGTAGCTTGAGGTCTGACTCACGGTTTCGCCATGACGTGCGTAGCGAAAAAACTCGATCTCTGAGCCACCATTGAGTAGTGCATAGCCATTCAAGGGCTCAAGTGCGGGCAAGCCGCCTGAACTGGTCGCCGCCACGATGCCATCAAAGTCGCTGTTGCGCGCATTGGCTTGAATAGGATCTGGCACACCAAACGCGCGTCGCGCCAAGTGCGTTGGGAATAGCGGTGGTGCCACTGGCCCGCCGTAGCGTTCATTATTGGCACAAGGTTTATCAAAGATCGGATCTTCATACATGATGGCTTGCGCGTAACGGCGCACAGCACCACGTTCAACGGAATCACACGCCATTTCAGTCGTGGATTTCATTCCGATATATTTTTTTAATGAGTCGGAAAGGGCGGACATTTTTAATCTCCCAGGATGATAAAAAGAATGACTGATGCTAACTAGTTCACTTAAAACAAATGGCTAATGCTGACTGTTGATTAGTTCACTTTAACACCGGCGTCTTGTACAATTTTTTGCCAGCGTAGTACTTCACCCCGCACGAAGGTTTCGAACTCAGGGGTTGGCAAAGGACGCTCAAGTACATCCGACCCACTCTTGATTAATCGCTCTCGCACTGCAGGGGTGGTCATGACTTTGATGATGGCGGTATTTAAACGCTCGATGACAGGTTTGGGTGTAGCTGACGGCGCACACACGCCATTAAAGCCGCTGATCGCAAAACCATTCACCGTCTCGCCAATCGTAGGCATGTCAGGGAGTTGGGTCGCGCGTTCAGCCATCACCACACCGAGTGCCTTAACGTGACCTGATTTCACAAAAGGCAAGACAGGCTCTAACACTGCGAACGACATCGTGGCACGGCCCGCTACGACATCGGCAATCGACGGTGAGCTGCCTTTATAAGGAATGTGGAGCATCTCGGTACCTGTGAGCTTCATGAAAAGTTCACCAGACAAGTGACCAGGGCTGCCTGTGCCGTACGACGCAAAGGTGAGTTTGCCAGGTTGTGTTTTGGCCAGCGCGATAAGTTCGCTAACGTTGTTCGCAGGTACAGAAGGATGCACCACGAGTAATAGGCTTGCACCCAAATGCATCGTCACGTGGGTGAAAGCCTTCAGTGTGTCAAAGTTCAATTTGTACAGACTTGGGTTGATCGCGTGGGCAGTCGTACAGATCAGCAACGTGTAGCCATCGGGCGGCGCGTTCGCAACAAACTCGGTACCGATAATCGTGTTGGCACCGCCTTTGTTTTCAACCAAGACAGTTTGACCAAACTCTTCAGTCAGGCCTTGCGCCATCACGCGTGCCACTGTGTCAGCCCCGCCGCCTGGCACGTAAGGCACCACCAACTTGATGGGACGACTCGGAAAGCTTTGTGCCCAACTTGCCGTAACCCCTGCGCTCAGTGACGCTGCGCAAATGATCAGAAGCTGAAGAAGGCGCGCGCAGGGGAGCATGTTCTAGGCCTTGGGCGTTAAGTAGCGTTGTGGACTGATTGTGAATTTGCTGCGACAGTTCAGCGTGTCAAAGTAATACCAGTTGCCATCATGAAATTGTCGAGTCCCCTTCGAAGGATCAATTTCTTTGGCGCCGTGGGCGGTTTCACCTGTTTTGGATTCAGCCCCTTCGAGGTCAATCGCTTTACCGCAAACTAGACATTTCATGGCTCTTATCTCGAAAATAATATTAATGTTTAAAAAAGCGTTGCAGAAAGCGGCCTACGAACCGATGTCACACTCAGTCGCTGAAGCTGAGGTTTCAGCCCTGTTACAAGCCCCATGGCAATCGATTCGGTCGCCCGACATGCTCCCTCTGAGCCTTCAGACCTGCACCGGAACCGGCTGCCCCAGTACGACGTGCCCTGGCATATCCAATAGCGCCTGAGCAATACGCTCACGGTGCTCATAACTGGTACCTAAGCGCATCGACCAAGCGGTTACGCGGCGCAGCCAAAGATGCAAATCAAACTCCATCATGAAACCGATGCCACCGTGAATTGACTGCGAGTTGCGGCAGACTGCAGGGCACTTGTCGTTACAAAAGGCTTTGGCCTGCGACACTTCAACCTGTGCGGGCATTCCGTTGTCCATTTTCCAAAGTGCTTCGTAAGTCAGTAACTCGCCAGCATCAATCGAGATAATCATGTCGGCACACGTATGTTGAATAGACTGAAAGGCCCCGATTGGTTGACCAAAGGCTTCCCGAAACTTTGAGTGATCAATCGCCATCTCTGCATCGATACGTGTGGCGCCTAGAATTTGAGTGCATAACAAGACGGTGGCAAGATCAAGCAGGTCTTGCATAATCGGCCAACCTTCATTCAGGCCGCCCAGCATGTTGGCTTTCGGTACGCGCACTTGCTCAAACATCACTTCGCATTGTTGGTCTTTCGCCAAGGTGCGTAGCCTGGTGTGGGAGATTCCGGTCGCCGTCGAGTCGATCAAGAACAGTGAGAGGCCCGCGTTGCTTAAAGAGGCCGGGGCAGTTCGGCAGGCCACCAAAATCTGATTGGAGGCGGCAAAGTTATCAACGAATAGTTTTTTGCCGGTGATCACAAAGTGATCTCCATCCGCGACAGCTGTCGTGTTGACCGTTTCAGGCAAAAATCTTGGATCCTGCTCAGAGAAGGCCCACGTCAGAATTGTTTTGCCCTCTGAGACGCCAGGCAATACGCTTTGGCATTGTGCTTTGGTGCCCGCTTTCTGGATTGTGATCGAGGTGACTGCGGTGCTGTGCAGCGGAATGGGTGCCATCGCGCGGCCGACCTCTTGCATGACGAGGCCGAGATAGGTGAGGGGTAAGGCTTGGCCGCCGTACTCTTCGGCTAGGCACATACCAGTCCAACCCATCTCGGTGCATTTGGCCCACAGCTCAGGTGGATACCCGATCGGGTCTTCTTCCATTTGACGCACCAAGGTGGTTGAGCATTCTCCTTCAAGAAACTCGCGTGCACTTGACGCCACTAACTGTTCTTCATTGTTTAAAAGCACGTCCATCTTGTTTCCTATTAGTCTTTCAATCGCCGACGAGTTGCACTCTGTCGTATGTTCGCATTTATTTATTTGGCTGGGGCTTTCGCGCGCAGCATTGAGGGCATCTCAAGACCACGCTTTGCGACTTGATCGCGCATGATCTGTACGCTGCCGTGATTGATCCCTGATTGAAAGGCCCCCATCGTGTTGTGCGCGAAG
>CALCPT010000408.1 GCA_937897265.1 uncultured Alcaligenaceae bacterium | reverse complement strand
TGTCATGAAATGACTCAAGCTTTGATTCAACCCTTCTTGAAAGATACCGGGGAAGCTTGTGTGCAGCGTTTGGGTTAGGAGGGATGACATGATGCATCTCAGTAAGTGACAATGGATCTGACAGAAACTTTGCCTTCTTTTTGCACTCCTCAACAGCCCCTTTGGTTTCAGCAGTGAACAAAGCTTGTTGAGCACGAGGATCAAGGCGACCGCGACGAACCGCTCGCGGGCGACCGCCGCGAACGAGCGGTACACCCCGATGCCCACCCCGCCGAAGTACAGCAGGATGCCGGTGACGATGATCGCCACCGCGATCACGGCGGCCGGATAGGTCAGCGCCTTCTTGACCTTCTTCTTCAGCGACTCGGTCTTTTCCTTGTAGGTGGCGATCTTGTCGAGCAGGGTTTCCAGCGCGCCGGAGCGCTCGCCGGCGTCGACCAGGTTGACGAACAGATCATCGAAATAGCGCGGGTACTTGGCCAGCGACTCGGCCAGCGTGGCGCCGCCTTCGATGGTCGCCTTGATGCCCATCACCATCTCGCCCATGGTCGGATTGGCATGGCCGCGGCCGACAATTTCCAGCGACTGCACCAGCGGCACGCCGGCCGACATCATGGTTGCCAGCTGGCGGCTGAACACCGCGATGTCCTGGCCCTTGATCGGCTTCTTGCTCTTGCCGAACGGCGTGGACTTCTTGCTGACCCGGATCGGATTGATGCCCTGCTGCCACAAACCCAATGTGGCCTGTGCAAAACGTCCGGTTGCCGCCCCTACGCCGAACAAATGGCTCAGGGCGAAGCCATCAATCATTGCGTACCCGGTGGCGTCCCGACGATTCAGGCCCTTGCCCGCTTGTTGCAGGTGCCAGCCCCGGAGCAGGTCGACCCCGACTATGGCATCACCCCCAGCCATCGCTTGGTGGCTTTTATTCGCGAAGATGAATGCATCGGTTGCACAAAGTGCATTCAAGCCTGCCCAGTCGATGCCATTGTTGGCGCGGCTAAACTCATGCATACCATCATTGAGGCGGAGTGCACGGGTTGCAATCTCTGCGTCGCACCCTGCCCCGTGGACTGTATTGACCTGGTGCCAGGTGCTGACATTCCGCTGACTTGGCACACCCCGCAGAACGAATCTGCTCATGCCCTTCAGCAGGCAAAAGATCGAGCCGATAAAGCCCGCGAACGCTTTCTGGCTCGTAATAGCCGCTTAGCCTTAGCAGCAGAGGCGCTGGCTAAGCGCAAGGCCGAAAAAGCCAAGCCCGCGCTCACCGATGCCGAACGCAGCGCCCTGATGATTGCGGCTGCCATGGCGCGCAGCCAGCTCAAAAAAGTCGAAAAACAGCTCAGTGCCTTACAAGCACGGGGGGAAACTAGTGAGGTATTGCTAGCACAGCTGCCTGAACTGCGCGCAGCCGCCCAGGCAGCTCAGGACGCTTTAGAGAAAGCCGCGTTAGCTTAATGAACCATCCGCGCGTGTTTGCCAAATAAATAGCGCAGACGCTCAGGCAAATGCTTGGTAAACGATGCCACGGCTTTGTTCACCACACCCGGCACACACACCGGCTCACCACGAGACACCGCCTCCCAACCTGCCTTCACCACGGTCGGCGCATCCTGCCAAGCAAAGGCCGGCAACTGATTCGCCCACTCCCGTGTGCCTTGGGTGTCATGAAACTCTGTCCAGGTGAAGCCCGGGCACAACGCCGTGACGTGCACGCCAGATGGCTTCAGTTGCATGTCTAATGCCTGAGAGATATTCAAAACATACGACTTAATGCCGGTGTAGAGCATGCCGGGAGAGTTGGGAGCGAAGGCGGCCAAGGACGAGACATTGATAATTCGACCCCAGCCACGCTCAGTCATTCCCTGAGCAAATCGATGAGTCAGTTCGGTGAGTCCGGTAATCATCACCTCAATCATGGCGCGTACGTTGTCCACCGGGAAATTCAGGAACGATACCGGCTCGGCAAGGCCAGCATTGTTGATCAAGATATCGACTTGAAAATCGGCAGACTCCGCTGCCGCCTGGACCTGAGCTGCCGAGCCTACTGCCGACAAATCCAGTGCGCAGACTATCGCTCGCACGCCATGCGTTGCCGACAGCTCATCGGCGAGCGCTTGCAGCCGCTCCGCGCGGCGCGCCACTAACATCACATCGTGCCCCTCAGCAGCCAGCAGGCGCGCAAATGCCTCGCCTAAACCCGCTGATGCGCCGGTAATCAATGCACCCTTCCCGCTACGATTCGTCATCGTGATCACTCCAATTCATACCACTGCTTAAATTGCACGATAGAATGCCTGAAATTAAACATCTGTGTTGCCCGCCATGAATGCCGCTAAACGCCAGGAAATTTTTGCTCGCCTGCGTGCCGACAATCCGCACCCAACCACTGAGCTGCATTACCGCAACCCCTTTGAGTTACTCATTGCCGTCTTGCTTTCGGCGCAAGCCACCGACGTTGGCGTCAACAAGGCCACCGGGCCGCTGTTTGCCGTCGCAGACACGCCGGCAAAAA
>CALCPT010000407.1 GCA_937897265.1 uncultured Alcaligenaceae bacterium | reverse complement strand
TTCGGGACAGATGCCTGATGTACCTACCGTTGTCGAGTTGGGCATTAAGAATGCCGAAATTTCTGTTTGGATTGGTCTGTTTGCACCTAAAAATACGCCTACCGATATTATCGGCTTACTGAATGCCGCTAGCAGAAAAATACTGGCTACGCCTGCTATGCAAGCGGCTTATCTGCAAGAAGGCGGTCAAGTACAAACCGATGCGAGTTCAGCGGCGTTTGCAGCGATCTTACAAAAGGATATAGAGCGCTGGACCCGTGTTGTCAAAGAGTCGGGAGCTTCAGTCAATAACTGAGGGCGTTTCTGCAAAGCAATAGGGGTGGTTTGGTCAAACACTGAACTCATTCAATACTACATTCGTAAAAGGTTATCATGTACTTGCAAGATATCGCCCGTGTAATTCGAAGTAAAAATGCAGGACCACGCTGCACGACGTTGGACATCATGTTCAATAGTGATGAAGACTACAACCGAGTGATTCAATCTAAGGTGATTAATCAGGCGCTGATTGCTAAGCTGTATGACATGCCGGCAGATCAAGTTAATATCATTGAGTACCCAATGTCGCGTGCACTAAAAATTGCAATCCCTAGAAAAATCACCGCAGGCGACCCAGGCGATCGGGATGTGTATGGCGCTCAACAACACGCCCGTTTGTTTAAGGTTGAAATCTTATGAGCGCAACCGGACGCATCTTAAAAGAGTTCGCCAGTCTTAAAACACGCCGCCCCTTGAAATTGCTAGGCGCCTCGGGACAGCTCGGCTATGGCATTCCGACACCCGCGTTTCGGGCGGGCCTTGAGCGCAAGCCTGATTTGATTGGTTGTGACATGGGCTCAATTGATATTGGCCCGTATTATCTTGGCAGTGGCAATATGGCGACTGCCCGCGAGTCAACCAAGAGAGATCTGCGCAAGGTGTTGATCGCAGCTCGTCAGCACGATATCCCGTTAGTGATTGGGTCGGCGGGATCGGCAGGTGGCGCACCTCACCTAGAGCAGACACTTGCCATTGTGCGTGAAATCGCGAAAGAAGAGGGTCTGCATTTTCGTTTAGGTGTGATCGCAGGCGACATACCCAAAGACATCATCATCGATGCCATCCGCGCCAAGGGCGTCGTCGGCATTGATGGTATGCCCGCGTTAACTGAAGAGGACGTATTGGGTGCTGCGCATATCGTCGGGCAGATGGGGATGAGTTCGTTTGAGCAAGCGTTTAAAGCTGACATTGATGTGTTGATTACAGGTCGTGCCTGTGACACAGCAATTTTCTCGACCTTGCCTGTGATGCTTGGTTTTCCGATTGGGCTATCTGTACATTTAGCCAAGATCATTGAGTGTGCCTCGCTATGCTGTTTGCCAGGCGGTCGCGATTCAATTCTTGCCACGCTAGATGATGAGGGGTTTGTTCTTGAAAGTATGGCACCTCAACGTCGCGCCACCCCAACCTCAGTTGCTGCGCACAGTTTGTACGAACAAAACGACCCTTACGTGATCATCGAACCCGAAGGCCGTGCTGTTTTGCATGAAGCAAAGTATGAGCAAATTGACGATAGACGCACACGCATCAGCGGTGCGCAGTGGCTTGAAGCCCCGCAGATTACGATCAAAATCGAAGGCTCAACGCGCGTCGGTGAACGTGCCATTTTGCTCTGTGGTGCGGCAGATCCGATTTTTATCAAACACCACGAAGAGATTTTGCGCGATGTGACAAAAGTGGTTCGAGATTTGGTATGTGAAGACGCGCCTGAAGATTACACCTTGTTCTGGCGTGTGTTTGGGGTCAATGGCGTCACCGATCCCTTGCCGGATGCGGTGACGCCTAGCGAAATTTGTATGACCATTGAATGCATTGCGCCCACCACTGCGCGTGCCTCTGAGGTGGTGCGCACCATGAAGCAGTACCTGTTGCACTTTGGGTATGAGGGGCGTTTGTCGACTGGTGGCAATCTTGCGTTTGCGTTCACCCCGCCCGAGATCTCGGTGGGCACTGCGTATAAGTTCAGCGTGTATCACATCATGACGACCGAGCGCTTAGATGAACTCTTTCACTTGAACATTGAGGAGCTGTAGGCAGGGTGCCAGCAGCCTTCATCTGTCTGCTGGCCAGTCTACGAGTTCTGCATAACGACTTAGCGACTGCAATGGCAAGCACGCTGGCCTGTCTTAGACGTTGTTGACGAAGCCCGCCCAAAATAGTCTGTCCGATCCGACGTCGACATCGTATTTGTGCAAGAAAGTCAGCGTGCCGTCTGCTTGAATACGAAAGGTCGATAGCCCGCCGGACACGTGCTGAATCGTACCGTCGATTAGTGCATCACGGGCAATCATGCAGCCCGCGACCAGCATTGTGCCGCTCGGATCTATTGAAAAAGTGCGAACGTGTACACCCCGCGTATCTTCTGTATGAATGAGCGTTGGCTCACCGGTTTCGGGGTCAATTGAAAAGGTACTAATTGTATTTTCAGCACCATTGAATATTTTCTTTCCGTTGTGATCGATGGTGCCGTCTGCGCGATTCGACACATACACAAACTTACCATTCGGATGCACATGGATCGCGCCAACCAATTGACGAGGTTTGAGTCGCTCTGGGTGAGCGAGTGTTGTCTTTCGCCATAAGGGGCCGACGACTGTTTTTCCGAGTTCAAAAAAAGCGATTTGATTTTGACGTTCAATCGATAAGTACATCCAAGGCTTGGTTGGATGAAAGTCTACGTGGCGAGGACCGAATTCATACCCTGCATTCGGAATAAGCTTCTGACGATGGGTTAGCGTACCTTCGGCGAAGTCAAAAATTTCAATCGAACCAGGCAGCTCTGGGATACCGTGCTCAGGATCATTGCCGCGCACGGGTAATACGACTCGATGGTTGTCGGGGGCCACAAGAATTTGATGTGCGCAAACACCTAGATCAAAAGTATTTTGTTTAACCTCTTCGCCAATTGAGCCATCCCGTCTGATAGGGTGTACGCTCAAAGCGCTTGGAGCGTTATAGGCCAGCAGTATGTGCTGCGAATTGCGATCGCTTGTAATGTGAACGGGGCGAGATTGCAAAGGTGTTGGCAGACCCTCTAGTATTAATGAGCCGTCGCGTTGAATTGCCAGTGCACACACAAAATGTTGAGTTCCAGCCTGGCCTGGTCCGCCATCACTACAGGCTACATACAGGATTGGCTTCGTGGCATGTCTCCATGCATATTGAAGACCCGCGGGTAACGTTAGCTCGCTGCGCTCGATTAATGAGCCATCGTTCATATCCAAACTGTACTGGCGGAAGTTCGCGCCGACCGCAGCATAGACAAAGAATGCATTCATGATTCTTTTGTAATATTCAATTGACGGCAATGCCGGCCTTTTTGACAATCGTTGGCCACTGTTTGAGTTCTCGCGCAACCAGTTCATCGACGTAGCTACCAGGCTTTGCAATGATCCTGACGCCGTCAGCCGTTAGTCGTTCAATAATTTGCGGATCTTGTAAGGTGCGAACAAAAGCTTTTTCTAGAGTTTGTACAACATTCTTAGGTGTTCCGGCGGGTGCAAGCACCGCCATCCAAAAGGTCGTTTCAAAGCCTGGAAAACCAAGTTCGGCGACCGTTGGCATATCTGGAATTTGTGGCATACGCTCTAAGCTGGTCACTGCAAGCGGCCTGATCTTACCTGCCTTAATTTGTACGGCAGAGGTCGGAAAGGCATCAATCTTGAACTGATAGACGCCACCCAGCAGATCGATCATGGCAGGGCCTGCGCCTTTATAGGGGATATGGACCATCTCAATTCCTGCGCGGTCAATGAATAATTCAGTGGCCAGATGAGGAAAGGTGCCAGAGCCGGCCGTGCCATATTGCAGCGGCGGTGACGTTTTTTTTGCGAGTGCAATAAATTCTGGCAAGGTTTTGGCTGCGACAGAGGGATGAATCACGATTAAACCTGGCGTATCTCCGACCATGATGACGGACGTAAAACTTTTGACAGTATCGAAGCTAAGAGATTTGTAGATAGAAGGGTTGGCCGTATGTGAATTGGTCGCCATCAACAAGGTATAGCCATCTGCTGGGGCCGTCGCGACGATTTGCGTACCAATCGTTGCACCTGCACCACCTTTGTTTTCGATGATGACGGTCTGGCCCAGTACTTCACCAAGCTTTTGAGAAATCCGTCGTGCAACAACATCAGTCGTACCGTTGGGTGGAAACGGCACAATTAAATGTATTGGCTTTTCAGGGAAGGCCGCTTGCACTGTTAGGCCAATACATAGCAAAGCCGAGGCGGCGATCAGTTGTATACCTTTTAGGCGTTGCATCTTTTTCCCCTTAGTGATGACGTTGATTCACTCAACGTATTGGTTGTCTCTTGTCGGCTCTCTTTAATTTTTATAGTGATTGCGCTATCGTTTTTTTTTATTGTATACAACAACTTTCTTTATACCTACAATCAAATAAAAATAAATCTGAAGAGGTTTCAAATATGAGCTC
>CALCPT010000406.1 GCA_937897265.1 uncultured Alcaligenaceae bacterium | reverse complement strand
CACCAAAGATACCAAAGATAGCCAGCAGATTTGAAAACACGTTGTAGACATCCAGGTAGATGGCCAGGGTTGCAACAACGTAGTTTGTCTCACCACCGTTGACTACACGCTGCAGATCAATCAGCATAAAGGCCGAGAAAATCACGATCGCAACCACTGAAATGGTCAGCATCAGTGCAGGAAGCTTCAGGAAAATATTGGCCAAACTCGCAATCAGCAAGATCACCACACCGATAAACATGAACTTAGCCATGCCTGACAGGTCACGCTTGATAGTCGAGGCGAGTGTTGCCATGGTACCGAACACGATTGCGGTCCCGCCAAAGGCAAACATCACCAGTTGTGTGCCGTTGCTCATACCCAGCACGTGGCCCAGCAGACGCGACAGCATCATGCCCATAAAGAACGTAAAGAGCAGCAGCAAACCGACGCCAAGCGACGTCTCTTTGTTCTTTTCGATTGCATACATTAAGCCGAAGGCACCGGCTAAAAAGATGATCATCGAAATGAACGGGCTCGTTGCCATGACTTTGTTGATGCCACTGTACATACCGAAGGCGGCGCCCAGCACGGTAGGGATCAGCGAAATGGCCAGCAACCAGTAAGTGTTGCGCAGCACGCGGTTTCGCACGGCAACGTCGGCAACGTCACTATATTGACCGGGGTTTAAAGAGGGACGATATTCAGACATAGTTAGCTCCTGTTACTGAATTGAACTCAGGCTATTTAATCTTAGCCATGAGTCTATGACCGAAAGCATACCTGACAGTTCCCTGAATGGCTAGATTTCCTACAAATTGTGGTGTTTTTTGCAACGCCAGCGTCATTTGTGTCGGTTCTATGGATTTCATGATTGTCATGAGCCTCAAGGCAGCCCGGCAAACCTGACCGCGCTGCAACGAGTTCTGCACACATGCTGACAAGGCCGCAATTTCCGTTAAACACGTGGGATAGAGGGTTAGCCAACTGTTGCGATTGAAAGCGAATGTCGGCTCACGTCAACCGGTGCGCTTTCAGTTCGTGTCCCGCGGCTTTGTAGTGCGCCCAACGTGCGCGCGCCGCGGTCTTATCCTCTTCGTCATCCGACACGATTTCAAGCACGCGAGCGGTGTTGCCGAGCGAGGGTGGGCACTGTTGATCAAGATTGAGCAGCCAGGCTTCTGCGGGTGCACGTGCTAACACTTGCTCTAGCCCGCTTACTACCAACCAAATGGGTGTTTGTTCGGCCAACGGGTCGGTGGCCATGACGTGTGGCACAAACGCCGTGGGCTCAACCGCCCACAGCTTGGTGTCATAGGCTTTTAAGCGCGCAGTGTCGCTGCAATAGACCACTAATTTGTGACCCGCAAGGTATTGCTTTAGCGTGGTCTGACATGCTTGTACGATTTTGTCAGTCGCGCCAAAAGCAAAGTCGATGCGGGCCATCTTTTGATCTACGCCTGGTTGATAAGATACTGCAGCAACATCGGCACTGGGCGACCCGTTGAGCCCTTGTCGCCACCGCCACGCCAGGCCGTGCCCGCGATATCTAAGTGCGCCCAGTGGTAAGCCTTGGTAAACCGCGCCAAGAAGCAGGCGGCAGTGACTGCGCCACCTGGTTGGCCGCCAATATTAGCCATGTCAGCAAAGTTTGATTTCAGCTGCTCTTGATAGGCGTCATCAAGCGGTAAACGCCAGGCCGTATCCATCGATTGTTTACCCGCCGCCAATAAGGCTTCGGCCAGCGCGTCGTCGCTTGCGAACAGACCCGTATTGACCTTGCCCAAAGCCACTACGCAAGCGCCAGTCAAGGTTGCGATATCAATGACCGCTGAGGGCTTAAAGCGCTCAGCGTAGGTCAGAGCGTCGCACAAGATTAAGCGGCCCTCTGCGTCTGTGTTGAGGATTTCAATGGTCTGGCCAGACATACTGGTGACCACATCGCCCGGTTTGTTCGCTGTGCCGCTAGGCATGTTTTCGCAGGTGGGGATCAAGCCAATGATTTCGCCGGGCAAACCGATTTCAGCGACAGCGCGCAAGGTACCTAAAACGCTCGCTGCTCCGCACATGTCGAACTTCATTTCGTCCATCGTAGCGGCTGGCTTAATTGAGATGCCACCCGAGTCAAACGTAATACCTTTGCCGACTAAAACGATCGGTCCCGCCGCTGCTTTTGCGCCGCGTTTTGCCGCGACCGGTTTACCTTTGTAATGCAGCACAATAAAGCGCGGCTGTTCGGCTGAGCCGCGTGCGACGGATAAAAATGAACCCATTTTGAGTGCTTCGATTTGTTTGCGGTCGAGCACTTTGACGCTGATGCTTTTAAATTGTTTACCCAAGGCTTTCGCTTCTTCGCCTAGGTAGGTCGGGGTGCAGATATTGCCAGGCAAATTACCCAGGGTGCGAGCCAGCGACATGCCGTGAGCCAGCGCGCCGCCCTCAGTGAGCCCGAGTGTTGCAGCCGCGCGATCTGCCGCATCTGCGAATTGAAGCGTGAGCTTCTTCAGCTTGGGGCGCGCGTTTAAATCTGGTTTGCCGAAACTGGCATCGTAATGATAAGTGGCTTCGCCACAGGCTGCTGCAGCCGCGCGCGCACGATCTCGCACGGGGGCCGTGGGGCAATCAATTGCAGCGAGTGTTGAGGTTGCCTCAGTCAGGCGTGCCTGCACGCAATACGCAGCAAACGCTTGTTCGGCACGCGCGTGCGCGCGTGGTGTGTACTCAGCCTGTTTGCCAAGCCCAACCAAGACCACCCGCGGCGCGGCAACCCCTTGCAGGCTCCGCAAGACTAAGGTTGCACCCACACGGCCAGTGAACTCTGCTTTGATAACGGCACGTACGGCACCGCTGCTGGCCCGATCAACCGCATCGGCCGCAGCGCTTAGGACACCTTCACTGAAGACGCCGATTGCGATTGCTGGGGTTTTAGTTTGATGTGGGCTAGCTGAAATGCTGATACTGAAATCCATGGGGCAGCCTATGAACGTGAAAAAGTTAAGTGATTATCTCGCAAACTCTAAATGCAATCGAAGCTTATTCTAAAAAGTTATTTAAAAACCGTATCTATATTACTTATAATCGTTTTTGTGTAGTGTGCTGAGAACCTCCACGCGCTGTTGTTTGAACCGCCCGGGGCGACCGGTTTGTGTTCGTCGAACGCTAGGTTCACAAGTTTCAGGTTTGTTTGGTTTCACACTCCGTGGTTGACAGGACTTCTATGAATTTGCAACAGTTTCGTTTTGTACGAGAAACCATTCGCCGTGACTTCAATCTCACTGAGGCTGCGCGCAATCTGTTTACGTCACAACCCGGTGTCAGCAAAGCAATTCTCGAGTTTGAAGACGAGCTTGGTGTGCAGATTTTTGAGCGGCATGGCAAGCGCATCAAAGGCTTGACCAAGCCCGGCGCGGCGGTGGCTCAAGTGGTCGAGCGAATTATGCGCGAGATCGATAACCTCAAAAAAGTGAGCGATGAATTTGCGCAGCGTGACGAGGGCAGCCTGGTCATCGCTTGTACCCATACGCAGGCGCGCTACGTGTTGCCCAAAATTATCCCAGCGTTTCGTAAGCAGTTTCCCAAAGTTCATCTGTCCTTGGCTGAAGGTAGCCCACCGCAGTTGGCGCAGATGGTGTTGCATGAACAGGCCGATCTGGCGATTGCAACGGAGTCGTTGGCGCTCACTCCGGGGCTTGAAACTCTGCCCTGTTACACCTGGGAGCACACCGTGGTGGTGCGTCCTGAACATCCGTTGGCTGAACTGTCGCGCAAAAAGGGCTTTGCTCTGACTCTTGAGGATGTCGCTCGTTATCCAGTCGTGACGTACGATCGCGCTTTTTCAGGACGCCGCTCGGTCGATCGCGCGTTTGAAGAGCAGGGGCTGCGTCCGGACATCGTTCTTGAGGCGATTGACGCCGACGTCATTAAAACCTATGTCGATGTCGGTTTAGGGATCGGGATCATCGCAGGCGTGGCTTACGAGCCGCTGCGAGACACCAACTTGGTCAGCCTCCCCGCTGGGCATCTCTTTGGGCTTCAAACAACCCGTATCGCGCTCAAGTCAGGTGTGTTTTTACGCGATTATGTCTATACCCTAATTGCGATGCTGACTCCAGAATTAAGTGAAAACAAAATTCGAGAACTTGTTGAAAATAAAAAAGAAAAATAATTTTCACTCACTATAATGCAATTTAATTACCGGATATAAATAAAATAAATTTAGTTTTTTAATGAGAGTAAGTATTATTACGCTTGCCTTATAAATAAGAATCATTATCATTTAGGCTGTTCATCTTTTTCTGGAGCAGCTATGAATCCAACCCTCAGCGCAGTTGTGGTCGGTGCCGATCGACTCGGCAACATCCCGAGTTTGTTACGCGAGCACAACATTGCCATCACGCATCACATTACGGGGCGTGACCCCGCCCATCAAAAAAAAGCGCCGCAGATACCGAGTGGCACTCAGGTCGTGATTCTTTTGACCGATTTCTTAGGTCAT
>CALCPT010000405.1 GCA_937897265.1 uncultured Alcaligenaceae bacterium | reverse complement strand
TAACCGTATTCTTGTGCTCATTTACCCAAGCGTCATGCTTTGTGCGCTTGGACTAATCTATAAAATTAGAGCGAGAGCGGTTCACTACATCATTCTTATGACCATGGTGCTTGTCATGACAACTGCATTGCCAAGCCTAAAGTCTTGGTTGTTATTAAGCCGCTATGGTGGGATTGAAATGAACTCGCTTAGCGTGTCGAATTCACCGTTACAAATATTTATCAAATCATGCACAAAGACCTTGCAAGTCTATGCAGATAACCCATGGAATTTTGATCTGCATTTCAACAAAAAAGTGCTTTGGCTACCCGCTCAAACACTTTACAACTCTGGTCGCGTAAACCTGAACTATGCAGCTGAGGTCAAAGATTTTCAGGCCAAGGCCCAGTTGGTCATCATCGAAAATGGCAACACAGACATCGTCGCCGAAATCAACCGTAATGCCGAGTTTGTGCCTATTAGAACGAATCCCGATGGTCTTGTGTGGCTGAAACGTAACGTGACGCAACCAGCGTGTGCATTCTAAGATCTTTTATATTTTTACGGCTGGCATTTGGCATCACTGCATCGTAAACCCAGAACCAATGCCACGTGCTGGGTTCAATAGTTTTAAGCCATCTTCGACAAATCGCGCACACGGTAGTGCGCTATCCCAACATAGGCCGTTTTTAGGCATTCCGATGACGGCACCAAAATTCGTTGTTTTTTGAATGACCTCTGCCAAGGGCAATGGTTCTGCAAGCCTTAAAGTCATCGACTGCGGGTGATAAAAGTACAAGCAAATGAGTGCGATCACAAACGCAACAAACCCGTGACGCGAGACCTGTCGTCGCTTATGCGGCAGCCCGACGAATCGCGCAGTTAACACTATAAGGCTGTCGAGTCGCAGCCAGCAAAGTAAACCGGCTAGCGTCGCGAATAACACAGGGATGGCCCCAAGAAATCTAAAGTCAGGCGCAGTGAAGAACCAAAAAAGCAAGGCACCGACAAGAGGAACATAAAGGCTGTATAACCTAGGGTACTGAGGACCTGTGGGCTTTCTGAGCAGTAACAACAGGTTCAACACAATCAACACCACACCTACTGAAAATAAGACGCGAGCAAGTGCCGACTGATTCGCCAACCATGGCCTGAACCAGTCCCAGTTTCCAAGCACCTCAATCGGCATCGCGCCCGGCAAGCGTGCCCAACTATAAATCCAGACAGCCTCGCCTTTAATGTTGACTGGTAACATCGTCCAGGGCAAGCTCCAAAGTGCTCCGATTGTGCTTGGATAGAGAGGCGTTCCGGATAGGATATATCCACGTAAAAAATGTACGCACATCAGAGCCATGCAGGCGCAAACAAGTTTAATTAAAACGAGCTTGTATTCTTTTGAAGCCCGCAATACGAAAGGTAGCAGCACAGCGGCACAACCCGCCGCGAACAGCAAGGCGCTGATTTTGATTGTGACAATCACAAAGGCTAAAGACATGAGCATCACGATCGACTGCAAATCGGCCTCACGTTCGGGCTGATCCTGTACAAAATAGCGAATGAGGTACACAAACATTTGCAGTTGGACCAGTGCGATTGCCGTATCCGGCGTAGGTGAGGATAGCGAATCAAAGGTGATGGCCAAACCAGTTGCCAACGCGATCGCTACCCACGCTC
>CALCPT010000404.1 GCA_937897265.1 uncultured Alcaligenaceae bacterium | reverse complement strand
CGACGCGCTATCATTCTCTGATCGTCACAGATATTCCCGAATGCCTCGCCGTCAACGCGCGTTCTGACGACGGTCACGTCATGGGCTTCCGCCACCGCGATCTGCCGATCCACGGCGTGCAGTTCCACCCCGAATCCATCGCCACCGAGGGCGGTCACCAGATGCTGGCCAACTTCCTCGATCTGGCCGGGGTCAACCGCAACGCCCAGATCTGGGTCTAGGCCGCCATGTCCGACGCCTTCAAGCCCTTGCTGGCCAAGCACACCAGCGTGCGTTTTATTCATAACGCTGGCGTCGTCACACCGATCGCGCAGTCACAAGACCTAACCGATATCGCGGTGATCAACCAAGCGTTTCAAGTCAACATCACGTCCGCCATCTACTTAACCGCGTTTGTCTTAGCTGGCGCAACTCAAGCTACCGATTTACGCGTGATGCTGATCTCTTCAGGTGCGGGTCGCAGTCCAAGTTCAGGCTGGGGCGTGTACTGTGCCACCAAGGCCGCCATGGATCGCTATGCTGAAGTTGCACAACTAGATCAGGGCAAGCGCGCACGGATTGTGTCGATGGCACCCGGCATGATCGATACCCCCATGCAAGAAAAAATTCGCGCAACGTCAAAAAATGATCTGCCTAGTTTGGATCGCTTTTTAGACGCGCACTCGCAACAGAAGTTAGCAACGCCTGAAGGTACTGCAACGCGCTTGCTCAAAGTCCTTGCTAGCGAAGCGTTTGGTGCCAAGACAATCGACGATGTGCGTGAGCACAACGTTTAACGATCTTAATCAGCACCATCTTTATGGATAGAACATCGCATCACGAATGGCACCGACTCACTGAGTCGGTAATAGTTTAGCCACTCGCGAGCGCCACCCTTTTACTCAATGCCGACTAACACCATCATGACCGAAACCACCGCCGCCGTGCCAGACGAAAACCACCTAATCGCTGAGCGCCGGGCCAAGCTTGCCGCGCTGCGCACGCAAGGCGTGGCCTTTCCAAATGATTTCGTGCCGGCTGATCGCGCGCAGGCTTTACACGCGCAATACGGCGAGCAAGAGCAAGCCGCACTTGCGCAGGCCAAACATCCTGCCTCAGTGGCTGGTCGCATGATGCTTAAGCGCGTGATGGGCAAAGCCAGCTTTGCAACACTGCAAGACAGCACCGGCCGTATTCAGATTTATCTGGATCGCAACAATATCGGTGAAGAGGTCTACGAATCTTTTAAACACTGGGACACCGGCGACATTCTGGCCGTCACGGGTTACATGTTTAAAACCAATAAGGGCGAGCTCTCAATTCACGCCGAAAGCGCTCGCATCTTGGCGAAATCGCTGCGCCCCTTGCCCGATAAGTTTCACGGCATTGCCGATCAAGAGTTGCGTTACCGTCAGCGCTACGTTGATCTCATCATGACCGAGCAAACGCGCCAAACCTTTGCTGCGCGCAGCAAAGCAATCAGCGCCGTACGTCAGGTGATGGTTGACGCAGGCTTTTTAGAAGTTGAAACCCCCATGTTGCACACCATTCCTGGTGGTGCAGCGGCCAAGCCCTTTATCACGCATCACAACGCGCTCGACATGGAAATGTTTTTGCGCATTGCACCCGAGTTGTATTTAAAGCGCCTGGTGGTGGGTGGCTTTGAGCGTGTCTTTGAGATCAATCGCAACTAGATCGGAAGAGCACACGTCTGAACTC
>CALCPT010000403.1 GCA_937897265.1 uncultured Alcaligenaceae bacterium | reverse complement strand
TACGTAATCTGCGTAAATCGGGGTGAATGCTTGTGCAAAGGGCAACTTGCCAATGTTATACAGGGTGGGATCATGCCAGTTTGCCAGCCCCACGGTCGAAGCTAGGCCTGCAACATCAAATATAAACAGGTCATCGGCGACTAAACGGTCGAGTTCACTATTTAAACGTTGAAGCAACCAGGCAGTAGTACCGGGCAACCGCCCCTCAAAACTACCCGACAATAATTCAGCGGGCGGCGCAATATTTTGCAAAATAATTTGTGCGCCCGTTTTTACGCGTAAAGACTGCGTGACGGCTTGAAGGTAAGCCAAGCACTCAGTCACATTTTTTTCTGCTGCCTCACGGTCACCGGGGCATGGCTTTAAAGGCAACCCATGGTAGTCAGCCGCAACGAGCACCATATTGACGTTGCACTGCGCAAAGGCAGACTCTGCAGAGTAGGCTTCGTGCGCAAGCTGGTCGTATTGCGCCTCGACAATATTGAGTGCAATGCCAAAACGCAGAGCACTCGCTTGTAGCGCTGGCGTAATTAACTGTGTGGTTGAATTACTAATGACCCCTATGGTCATCGAGGTAAGACCTGAGAGTTCTGCGTTCTCTGACAAGAGCTTGCTATATTTTTTTGCTAGCTTTCTAAGCTGATTGTCACCTAAGGCGTATTGAGCAAGTGCGCGCAACGCACTGCCAGTGTTAACACCGGCAAGCCTAAGCGAAAAATCAGAAGGGGCTGCCTGCAACCACCCTAAGTCTTGAAAGAGATTGTTCACCTAGAGGCTCTCTTTAGGTTTAACCGTTTACGCGCCGGTTTGTTTTTTGACGATCAAGGCCGCCATATCACCGACGTTTTGTAATTCAGATATCTCGGCCGCAGAAAATCGCAATGAAAATGCTTTTTCAATCGATACCACCAGGCGAATGTGTGCCAAGCTATCCCAGCCATCGACATCCTGAGCGGTTGTGGTGGCGTCAATCGCAAGGCTATCGTCATCTAATACGTCTTGAAAAATCGGTACCAGTCGCTGAAGCGTATTATTTACGGCATCTGTCATGCGCCACCCAAGTAAGAAAGTTAACCACGGCAAAAGTAATATTATCGCTTACCCGTTGCATTCCCGAGATTGCCATGACCGTCGCCGCCAAACCAGATTCAAACCTCATTCTTGGCACAAAAACCTTTACCTTAGAAGATCAGTTCGAGTTTGCGCGGTTTTCGGGCGATCGCAACCCAATCCATATTGACCCAGTTGTCGCCCGACGAACCCTGACCGGGCAATGCATCGTGCACGGCATGCACGGCTTACTTTGGGCT
>CALCPT010000402.1 GCA_937897265.1 uncultured Alcaligenaceae bacterium | reverse complement strand
CTGGTACAAAAAAAACAATGGTACGGCCAAGGTGACGCCATCGCGTGGCGAGCCCGGTTCAAAGTGATAGTCAAGCGCCAGACGCGTGCCCTGCCATTCAAAAAACTTTGGAAACACATCGGTCGTGACGCCAGCGGCTTCGTGTCGCATCAACGCTTCACGGGTGAGACACAGCGCTTGCGCCTGCTCTTTTGGCAACCCCTTGACCCAGTGCTCGAGCGTGCTTAACTGGTGAATATCTGCCGGCAATAAGCGATCGTAAAAAGCCTGAATCAAACTATCGTCAACCAAGATATCAGGGCGACGGGTTTGATGCTCGAGGTGCTCGATTTGGGCGATGAGTTTGCGATTGTGTGCGATAAACGCCAAGGAACTGTCGAGCTCGCTAGGCACCAAGCCTTGCAAAATAAAAATCGCCCGAGCCTCGGTGGGCGCGATAGGCCCATAATGCACCCGCCGCCCAGAGTAAACGGTTAACCCGTAAAGCATCCCTTTTTCGTTGGCGACCACTTGTCCGAGTTTTTTCTCCCAGCGCGGATCGCTCCAGGAGCGCTTGATTAAATGCTTGGCGACCTTTTCGACCCAGGTCGGATCAATTTTTGCCACACAGCGCGCGTACACCTTACTAGTATCAACTAGCTCGGCTGCCATAATCCACTTGCCAGCTTTTTTAACTAGACGCGAGCCAGGGTGAATCCAAAAGCGCAACTCGCGTGCGCCCATGAAGTGGCCAGCCTCTTCAGACTGCAGGCCGAGATTACCCAACAAGCCTGACATTAAAGCCAAATGCAATTGCTCAAAGGTGCAGTCGCTTTGGTTGAGGCGCCATCCCTGCTCGCCGGCAAGCGCCAGCAACTGTCGATGAATATCGTGCCACTCGCGCAAACGCACCGGCGATAAAAATTGCTGGCGTAACTGGGCAACCAACTTACGCTGTGACGCTTTGTGCTCGACCTGTTCGTGATACCACCGCCACAACTTGATATAAGAAATGAATTCAGATTTATCATCGGCAAACTTAGCGTGTGCAAGCTCGGCCGCCTCGCGAGCTTGCATGGGCCGGTCGCGCGGGTCTTGCACAGAAAGCGCAGCGGCGATGATGAGCATCTCAGTCAAACAATTTTGTTCACGTGCCGCCAAAATCATGCGCCCGATACGAGGGTCGACCGGCAGCTTGGCCAATGCCTGACCGGTGGCTGTCAGGCCAGTGTCGGTGTCTGACTCAGGGTCAATCGCGCCGAGTTCTTGCAACAAGTGATAGCCGTCAGCGATCGCACGGCCCGAAGGCGGATCGACAAAGGGAAATTGCTCGATCTCAACGAGCTTAAGCGCCTTCATACGCAAGATCACGCCGGCCAGTGACGAACGCAAAATCTCAGGGTCTGTGAAGGCTGGGCGCTCTTTAAAACTTGGCTCGTCATACAAACGAATACACACCCCAGGGCCCAAGCGGCCGCAGCGCCCCGCGCGCTGATTTGCCGAGGCCTGACTGATTGGCTCGATCCGTAATTGCTCGACTTTGTTGCGCCACGAGTAGCGCTTGACGCGTGCCAAGCCAGTATCAATCACGAAGCGAATGCCCGGAACAGTTAACGATGTTTCTGCGACGTTCGTGGCCAAAATAATGCG
>CALCPT010000401.1 GCA_937897265.1 uncultured Alcaligenaceae bacterium | reverse complement strand
AAGTATCGACCATTGCTGGGATTGAGCACTTTCCCCAGGTTAAAGGGCGTATTCATTTTTTGCGTCGCCCGATAAAGCCTAAATGGCTGAGCGATTTGTTGACCCGCCGTTTTAATCAGGCTGGCTTTGGTGTGGTGGGGCGCCGCGGTTCGCTGGAAGAGATTGTTGAGACACTCGAGCGTGGCGATGCGATCGTGTTTCCGTTTGATCAGTATGCCAGGCGGCCAGAGGGTATTGAAGTTGAGTTTTTTGGCTATGCCGCAGGTACGTATAAAAGTATGGCGTTGATCGCCTTGGCGACTGGCGCACCGGTGTTGCCTGCTGCCTCATGGCGTGAAGCAGATGGAACCCACGTATTACAGTTTTTACCGCCACTCATCCCCATCGTTGATGAGGATGTCGGGGCTGAAATCAAACGCAATACGCGTGCGTTCAATCAGGCTCTTGAGTTGGCAATTGTGCGGCATCCAGAGCAATGGTGGTGGGTGCATCGGCGCTGGAAAAATCAACCCCGACTGCCAAGCTCAAGAGAGCTTAGTTAGACTTTGAATTTTGATGTTTGTCGTAAACATAAGTGCCGATTGCACCAATCGCCGCGCCACCTAACGCGCCCCAAACAGGGTTGCCGTCCGCGATCAGCGCAATGCCAGCGCCCGCAGCCGCACCAATTGCTCCGGCTGAGAGCGTGCGCTGTTGTGTGTTGTTCATGTTTGAACAGCCACCAAGCGTGAGCGCTGCGCAAACGGGTAATGCCAATAAGATTTTTTTCATCATCAATCCTTAAATGTAACCAAGTCAGACGTTATGCACACAACCTAAATGAGCGTTAAGGTTTGCAAGGAAACGTCTCGCCCAAATAGCGCAAAATCGTGTCTGAGGCTGAAGCCTGCTTGAATTGAGGCTGCGTGGCTGACCATTTGATAAAGTTATCAATATGTTGTTGACGTGTCAGCGAAGAGGCCTGGGCGCAGACAAAGGCGGGGGCTTTTTGCGGGTGGCGTGTCACGAGGTAAGTTTCGTAGACACCTTGGCTGTAGCCGTGGCAAAAGTTTTGAGCCGCCACATCGGCTGTGTTTGTGCAGAGACTGACAAATTTTTCGGTTGTTGTGGTGGCCGCCGGTGCTTGTTGCGCTGAGGCGGTCGCGCTGGCAAGCGCCAGACAAAGCAATGCAATTTGTTTTTTCATGATTCTTTCCGTGAGGCCTCGCTGTGTTGGGCGAGGAGTTAAGGGCTCGCTGGTCTTGCATTCTTAGTTTTTCAGAGCGATTCAAGCCCCTAGACCAAGTTGCTGAATGACTCAGTTGAATCATAACTTGGAAGTACAATAATGCAACTTTCAATTCTTAATCGAGATCCTCAATGTTTAAAAGAATCGTCGCCGGCGCTGTCAGTATTCTGTTCACGTTAGGTTTAACGGCTTGTGCGCCGACTACGCCTTCCGCTCCTCTTGAAATTCGTTCGGGCGTGATCCAACAAATTACTGCAACGCAAATCGCGAACAACCACGAGACTGGCGTTGGGGCTGTGATTGGTGCGTTGGGTGGTTTGGGGGTCGGGTCGCTGATTGGTGGGGGCACCGGTAAAGCTGTTGCGATGGTTCTCGGCGCGGTAGGCGGCGCCGTGGCTGGTAACGAAATTCAAAAACATTACGACAAGCCGATTGCTGGCCAGCAAATTTTTGTTCGTACCAGTACCGGTGTTTTGGTGACGGTGACGCAACCGACCGGTAACCTTCATGTTGGTCAAAAGGTCTACATTGAAGGGGCAGGCACCGACGCTCGGGTAGTTGCACAGTAAGGGTTGTGGCGTTTGGCGATTGAGGCATCTCGCCCGACGCGCAAATGCTGAAGATAAAAAAACCGCTGCATGCAGCGGTTTTTTTTTGAACGCGTGGGTTTACGCTTTTTTGACGTAAGCGTTACACCAGGCTGGAGCAGCAACAAGCTTGCCTGGGAAGATGGCACAGGTGCCGGCTTCGGGCGACTTGCTCACATACAACTGGCAGTTACCGCAAATTTGGCCATCGGCGTACTTAGGAAACTTTGCTTTGTCGACTTGGGTCGCAACGGCTTTGTAGCCAAGTGCCACAGCTTGAGGTTCGCTTTCACCGATCAGCGCTTGTGCGTTCGCTTGTTGTGCAATGGGCAGGGCGGCCAGACCGGCCGAGTAAATCATGAATTGGCGACGTGAGGTTGTCATATCTGTATCCTGAAAATAAAAATGCTTTGTGAGCGAAACTACGTACAACTTTAATCAAATAACTTGTGCGAAGTTTGAGTGAAATGTCGCACAACCTGCATAACAAACTTACCGAAACATTGCCCTCCATTTTATCGCTTTCAACGCTTGCGTGTTGTGCGAGCAGTGGGGTTAATGTTGTGGATAGACCTTAATCGGCGTGACGCTTGTCGAACTCCCAAACATCCTCAAAACCCATGAGCTTGGTCAAGTCAGTAAAGTCGTACAGATCAACGGGGTTGCTTGTGGATGATCCGGTGCTTTTAAAGTGTTGATACACCTTGGTCATTGCCTGAACGCCTGCCAATAGCGCTGTCACCGGAAAGATCGCCAATTTAAAACCTAGGGCTTCGAGATCTGCTTTGCTTAAAACCGGTGTGCGACCTTTTTCAACCATGTTCGCCAGCAAGGGCAAATCAAACGAGGCGCCAATCTTGCGCATTTCTTCCTCGGTTTCGGGTGATTCGACGAACAAAATGTCTGCACCGGCTTTGGCATAGGCCTCGGCGCGCCTCAGGGCTTCGTCTAGCCCAAGCGTGGTGCGTGAATCAGTGCGAGCAATAATTAAAAAGTCTTTTGATTGACGGGCTTCGGCGGCGACTTTGATTTTTTTGACCATATCTGCCATTGGGATGACTCGCCGACCAGGGGTATGGCCGCACTTTTTAGGAAATTCTTGGTCTTCGAGTTGAATCGCCGAGGCTCCGGCAAGTTCGTAGCCTTGTACGGTGTGACGCACGTTCAATAAACCACCATACCCTGTGTCGCCATCAGCAATTAAGGGAGTACGCGCCATTTTTGCCATCGCTCCTACTCGGCTCACCATATCGCTATAAGTGGCCAGGCCGGCATCGGGTAACCCTAGATGCGAGGCCACGGCGCCAAAGCCGGTCATGTACAACGCATCAAAGCCAAAGCTGTCTGCCAGTCGTAGTGACACCATATCGTAGACGCCGGGTGCTGTCACTAGCCCAGGTTGTTTCAGACGCTCATGCAATTGTGCAGGTTTAGAGTTTGCCATCTTGAAATGCCTCAAAAAATTGAGTGCTTATCGTAGCAGGTCATGCGTGCTGGGTGGTCTGCACGCAGGCTGGATTTTGCCGCACGCCTTTTGGTGAACTCTAGGATTTCAGGCTGGTTGGGCTGGCGGCTCATGAGTAAAGACTTGACGTGGTGCACTGGGCAAGCCACACTCACCACTTCGCAGTCGGGTGCGTAAAAAGGGTCACGATGGATGTTTCGAGCGGTTCTTATTTACGTGTGTTGATGGATGTTGCGAGTGATTCTTATTTACCCAAGGGTGCTACGATGAATGACCTGAGTTTGCCAAAAGCGGTTAGCCACGCGGCGCTGTCTGCGCAAGCCATTAACCCTGGCCACCAAGCTCGGTTGCGCAGCCGCAACGGCGAGGCTCGCGGTCATACCGCGGGTGTCGCACCCGGAAACGTGCAAGGCAATTTGATGGTCTTACCCAAAGATCTGGCAACTGATTTTTTGCTATTTTGTCAGCGCAATCCGCGGCCCTGTCCAATTTTGGCCGTATCCGAGCCTGGCAATCCTATGCTGCCTAGCCTCGGTGAAGACGTTGATATTCGTTACGATATCCCACGCTATCGCGTGTACAAAGATGGCGTCTTAGTTGAAGAGCCCTTCGATATTGCAAGCCATTGGCGCGATGATTTAGTGAGCTTTGTCTTGGGCTGCTCTTTTTCGTTTGAGCAGGCCTTGGCCGAAGCAGGGATTCCTTTGCGCCACATTGAAGAGCAGCGCACCGTGCCAATGTATCGAACCAATATCGCCACGACGCCGGCTGGGGTGTTTCATGGTCCGATGGTGGTGTCAATGCGTCCAATGCGTCCAGCCGATATTGT
>CALCPT010000400.1 GCA_937897265.1 uncultured Alcaligenaceae bacterium | reverse complement strand
TTTGGCTTTTCAACGGCAACACTCAGGCACTGGGAGCGCGGCGACCGCAGCCCGCGGGGTGCATCTTTGGTGCTCTTGAATGTGATTGATCACAACCCTGGCGCTGTGATTGCCGCCTTAACAGCGAAACGTTGAGCAGCGCCAACACCGCCGCAGGACTGTGTGCGGCGGCACTGCGCGCTAAGTTTTAGTGGTTGTCACGCGGCACGGCGCTGCCGCTGTTGCCAACCAAGAAATCCAAGTCAACGCCATCGTTGGCTTGGTTCACGTGATCGACATATAACTTGTAGTAGCCACGATTCATTGGCGGCTCAGGGGCCTTCCATTTGAGTTTGCGTGCAGCCAAGATCTCGTCGCTGACATCTAAATGTAAACGACGCTTGGCCACATCAAGCTCGATCATGTCACCGTTTTCAACCAAGGCCAAAGGCCCACCAGCGGCTGCCTCAGGCGCAACGTGCAAAATCACTGTGCCGTAGGCTGTGCCGCTCATGCGCGCATCTGAGATGCGAATCATGTCGGTGATACCCTTTTTAAGAATCTTGGGTGGCAGCGGCATATTGCCAACCTCTGCCATGCCGGGATAGCCTTTCGGGCCGCAGTTTTTTAGCACCATGATGCAAGTTTCATCGATGTCCAATTTAGGGCTGTCGATGCGCTTGTGAAAATCTTCGATGTTTTCAAACACCACCGCACGCCCGCGATGCTTGAGTAATTTTTTAGTCGCTGCCGAGGGTTTAATAATCGCACCATCCGGGCATAAATTGCCACGTAACACAGCGATACCCGTATTCTTTTTAAAGGGCTTTTCAAACGTTGTGATCACATCGCGGTTGTAGCACTCGGCTTTCTTAACATTATCCCAAATCGAATTGCCATTGGCGGTTAACGCTTTTTTATTCAATAAGCCCTGCTCGCCCAGGGTGCGCAACACCACAGGCAAACCTCCGGCGTAGCAGAAGTCTTCCATGAGGTACTTACCACTTGGCATCAAGTTCAACAACGTGTGAACATCACGGCCAAACTTATCCCAATCGTCAATATCAAGCTTGACGCCAATACGTCGGGCGATTGCGATCAAATGAATCACTGCGTTGGTTGAACCACCAATGGCAGCATTTGTACGAATCGCGTTCTCAAACGCCTGACGCGTCAAAATTTTATCGAGCGTGAGATTGTCTTTGACCATCTGGACAATGCGGCGACCCGACTCGCGCGCCAGCACATTACGGCGCGCATCAACTGCAGGATACGTCGCGTTACCTGGCAAGGCCACGCCTAGCGACTCGACCATGCTGGCCATCGTTGAGGCAGTACCCATCACCATGCAATGCCCGTGTGAACGATGCATGCAGGATTCGGCCTCATGAAACTCATCAAGTGTCATCTTGCCGGCTCGAACATCTTCTGACATTGACCAGGTATTGGTACCCGAACCAATATCCGTACCGCGATACTTACCATTGAGCATAGGGCCACCCGACACGCCAATGGTCGGGATATTGACACTCGCTGCACCCATCAAAAGCGAGGGCGTGGTTTTGTCGCAACCAAACAGCAGCACCACTCCATCGAGTGGATTGGCCCGAATGGTTTCTTCAACATCCATACTGGCAAGGTTACGCAATAACATGGCCGTAGGGCGCACAAGCGTTTCGCCGATCGACGTCACCGGGAACTCAAGTGGAAACCCACCGGCCTCGAGCACACCTTGGCGCACCTGATCTGCAAGCAATCTGAAGTGCGAGTTACAAGGTGTCAACTCAGACCAAGTATTACAAATACCAATCACGGGTCGCCCATCGAACTGATCGTGCGGAATGCCACGATTTTTTGTCCAGCTACGGTAGATGAACCCGTAAATATCATTACGCGAAAACCACTGACTTGAACGGCTTGGTGCTGCCGGCTTTTTGCTTTTTTCTGACTTCGCCATTCAAGACTCCTGAGTGATCAAATAGTTTTCCCTCCCTCCCCGCACAGACCGTTGAGTCTGCGCATATGCAGTGAGGGAGGTTTACAACAACAAAAAATATTGCTAACGAATCGTGGTTTACTTTTTAAACGGCACAACTTTCTGTGATTGCTGACCGAGGCCTTCAATACCCAACGTCATCACATCGCCGGCCTTCAGGAAACGAGGCTTAGGTTTGACACCCATCCCGACACCTGGAGGCGTACCGGTTGTGATGATGTCGCCTGGCATCAGCGTCGTAAATTCGCTGACGTAGCTGATGATGGTGGCTGCATCAAAAATCATGGTCTTGGTGTTGCCGGTTTGAAAACGCTTACCGTTCAAATCCAACCACATGTCTAATTTTTGTGGATCTTTAATTTCGTCGGTGGTGACCAACCAAGGGCCAACTGGGCCGAAGGTGTCGCAACCTTTACCCTTATCCCATGTGCCGCCACGCTCGATCTGGTATTCGCGTTCTGACACGTCGTTGACCACACAATAGCCCGCGACGTGTTTGAGCGCGTCTTTCTTGCTGACATAGCGAGCCTTTTTGCCGATCACGATGCCGAGTTCGACTTCCCAATCTGATTTTTTTGAACCCTTTGGCAGCATCACGTTGTCGTTCGGACCGGTGAGGCTGGTATCAGCCTTGTAAAACATGATGGGCTCTTTGGGGATTGGCATGCCGGCTTCGGCGGCGTGATCTGAATAGTTCAAACCAATGGCCAAAAATTTACCCATCTTGGCAATCGGCACGCCAAAACGTGGTTTGCCTTTTACAAGCGGCAAGGTGCTGGTTTTGATCTTAGCCAGTTTTTTGAGCGCTGCAGACGACAACTGATCATTGGTGATGTCAGCAATCACGCCTGACAAGTCACGCAGTTTGCCGTCTTTATCAATCAAGCCTGGCTTTTCTTTACCCTTGGCACCGTAGCGTACGAGTTTCATGCAGTTTCCTTCTTGTTGAAAAAATAAAAAAGTGGATATTTACAGCGACCAACCGCCATCAATAATTTGCGAGGTACCGGTTGTAAATGAAGACTCATCAGATGCTAAATACACCGCAAGATAAGCGATCTCTTCAGGTTTACCAATTCGACCGATAGGTTGACGCGCTACAAACATGTCACGCGCCTCAGCGACTGTCTTACCAGTTTGGGCAGAGACCGCCTGAATACGCTCGCCAAGCGAGGGCGATTCAACAGTGCCCGGACAGATCGCATTGAACCATACCCCACGCGCCACGTAATCAGCTGCCAGTGCGCGCGTCAAGCCGATCACAGCGGCCTTTGAGGCACCATAGATCACGCGATTGGGCGCGCCCTTAATATTCGAGGCGGCAGAGGCCATGTTAATCACACTGCCCTTGCCTTGTTCGAGCATGCCCGGCAAAAATGCACGAATCGTGCGATACATGGATTTGACGTTCAAGTCCATGCTGAAATCCCAGTCAGCATCACTGACCTGCATGATGTCACCTTGATGCACAAAACCCGCACAGTTAAACAGCACATCGATGTTGCCGATTTTTTTGGCAAAGGCATCGACATCAGCGGTTTTTAAAACATCAAGGAGATGGGTCTTGATATTGGGCACACCTGCATAGGCGTTCAGCAGGTCTTGTTTGAGGTCAGTTGCCCAGACAGTCGCGCCTTCGCGCGCCATGGCCAATGCACAAGCACGCCCGATCCCTTGCCCGGCGGCAGTCACCAGAATTGTTTTTCCTTGCAAACGCATACTCGCCATCCCTAATCAATCGTGCCAAATTGGCTTGACCAATTTACCAGTTTTCGTGTCAAAATGAAATCATGATTACCCAAGCCCCTGACACCCGTCGCGTCTATCAACAAATTGCCGATCAAGTTTTACAACTGATCCAAGCAGGCGAGTTTGCTGTCAACAGCCGTTTACCCTCAGAGCGAGACCTGGCCGAACAATTCAAGGTGTCGCGCCCTTCGGTGCGCGAGGCCTTAATCGCGCTAGAGGTGATGGGTTTCGTGCAGATCAAGATGGGCTCGGGTGTATATGTTTGCAAACCCAACCCTCGCAAGCAGCGCAAGCAAAACCCCGATAAAGAATTTGCTCCCTTTGAACTGATTCAGGCGCGCGCACTGATCGAAGCTGAGATCGCAGCGCAAGCCGCCGCGAGTCGGACACAGGACAATCTGCTTGAACTTGAACAAGCGTTGCAGAGGATGGTGGTTTTAGCGGCAAAACCGCAGAATCCACTTCAAGCCGATCGTGAGTTTCATGCCGCCCTGGCGCGCGCGACTGGCAACCAGGTGTTAGCGAGTCTCGTCGAACAAATGTTCGACGCCCGCATGGGGGTACTCTTCTCGAGATTATCAAACTACTTTGATACAAAGGTCACTTGGGATCAAGCCATCAAAGAGCATCGCGCAGTACTTCGCGCAGTCTCAGCAAAAGATCCTGACCGCGCTCGCGCTGCGATGCGTCACCACATGGACCGCGCCTATAAGCGGTTTTCAGTCAGTTGGCTAAAAAATGCCGAGCCCGTAGGCGCAGGCTCAGACGGGACAACGCCTCTATCAGACAGTCAGGCGAGCGAAGCCCCGCACACTCAAGCGTTAAGAGGGGCTGGCGCAGCCAAGCCAAAACGATCAGCAAAAGGCGCCAAAGCGGGCAACAGCGAAGGATGAAGCCTGACACCCGAGGCCAACTGCTCAGCGCGGGCGGCCAAGCCTGCATGGCCGGGTAAACGCACCTTCGACACACCGGGACGAGGCGGATTGTCCAGACAAGAATCCGCCAACTGATCCATCTGTCTTAAAAAGTCTTTTTTTCCACCAAAAGCGTCGGGATCGTACAAGGTAATGTTGATCGTCGCCCCCCAACCCTCTTTCGGGTCAGCACGGCCAAAGCCAGACAAACCACCTGTCAGCGCTTCAACCATCAACCCCAAGCCAAAGCCTTTGTGTCCGTAGGACAGCCCGCCAATCGGCAAAATCGTGCCAGGCGGTTTTTGATTAAAGACAGCTGGGTCATTGGTAGGCAAGCCTTGGGCATCTAACAGCCACTCTTCAGCAAAGGTCTCGCCAGCGGCGGCTTTGCGATTGCTCATACCATTGGTCGTGATCGAGGCTGAAATATCAATCAACACATCGCCGCGCGAACACGGAAACCCCATCGCAATCGGATTTGGCGTGAAGACAGCACGCGTACCACCGAAGGGCGCTACGCTTGCCACGTTAGGGTCTGAACTAGCCAGCACCATCAAAAACCCTTCACGTGCCGCACGCATCAAATACACCGCCAAGCAGGCAATATGATGACTGCGTTTGATGGCAAGCGAGGCCACGCCCATCTCACGTGCAGCTGGGATCAACACATCAAGCCCGCGTTCAATCAACCAGGGGCCGGGCAAGCGCATGCCATCCCACAACTGCGCAGCAGGCTTGGCGCTTACCACGCGGTAATCGCCCTCGCGGGTCATGCCGCCGGCTTCAACATCTTTCAAGTAGCCCGGCAACAGCGCCAAGCCATGCGTGTCATGCCCAAGCAAATCACCCTCAACAAGCGTTTGCGCAACTACCAGTGACATTTGAGGGTCAAGCCCCGCTGCCACGAGCAAGTGCTTAGCCCATTGGACAAGTTCTACACTTGAATAGCGTGGACGTACAGCGCTGGCTTGGTTCATGAAACTCTCTTTTTAAAAATGATTAGTACGTTGCGCGGCCGCCCGAAATATCAAACACGGCGCCAGTGGAAAAACTCACTTCGTCAGACGATAGCCAAGCGACCAAATTCGCAATTTCTTGTACTTCACCAAAACGATTCATTGGGATCTTAGACAACATAAAATCAATGTGCTGCTGAGTCATCTGCGCAAACATACCTGTTTTTACTGCGGCAGGCGTAATGCAGTTCACCTTGATCTCGGTATTGGCGAGCTCTTTACCCAAAGACTTGGTCAGGCCCATGACAGCAGCTTTTGACGCGCTGTAGGCTGAAGCATTGGGGTTACCCTCTTTGCCCGCCACAGAAGCGATATTGACAATGCGGCCGTAGCCCTTGCCACTATTAGCCTGTTTCATAAGCGGCGCAATCGCACGGCAGGTTAAAAACGTACCACGTACGTTGATATCAAACACGCGGTTCCACTCGTCGACCGGGTAGTCGATCACTGTCACGTTTGGGCCCGTAATCCCTGCACTATTGACCAAAATATCGATCGAAGCACCAAACGCCAAAGTCGCCTTCACGGCCTGAGCCACCGAGTGTTCATCAGAGACATCCACTTGCACGCCGTGCACCGAAGCACCTAAGCGCGCCTGAGCGTCTTTTAAGCTTTTTGCATCGCGGTCCCAAAGCGTCACTGTGGCACCGCCGCCAATCAGTCGGGCCGCACAAGCCTCGCCGATTCCGGCTGCTCCGCCTGTGATCACTGCATGCTTGCCAGAAAAATCGTATTGGGCCGGTTTAGACATCGTATTCGCCTTCGATAGGTTAAGGGTTTTCCCGCTTTTCATAGAAATAATTGGTCAGACCAATTGCTCTGCAAGTTCAACCATAATATCCTTTGCCCTCTCAAGTCAAACAAATCGTCGCCTCTCACACCGGATGGGCACGGTTAGGATCTAGCAAAAGGCCGCGCGCATCATGAAAGTATTAATCACCGATTTCGATTTTCCAAATGTAGAACTTGAGCTGGAGCTCTTTCGGCAAGCGGGCTTAACCGTCACAACTGCGCAGTGCAAAACTGAAGACGAAGTGATTGCGGCGGGCAAAGACGCAGACGCGTTTTTGCTTCAATACGCCCCCGCCAACCGCAAGGTTTTCGAAGCTCTGCCTGGCTTAAAAATCGTCAGCCGTTATGGCGCAGGCTTTGACACCATCAATACTGATGACGCCCAAGCCTGTGGCGTTTGGGTCGGCAACTCGCCCGACTACGGAGTGCATGAAGTCGCGAGCCACGCGTTTGCAATGGCCTTGAACCTGACACGGCACCTGTCCTTTTATGACCGCGATATACGCGCGGGCAAATGGCATTACCTCACCCCGGGTGTGCTCAAACGCCCGTCAAACATGACCGTGGGTGTGCTTGGCATGGGGCGTATCGGTCGCCGCTTTGCCCACCTCGCGCGCGAGACTTACGGCAAAGTGATTGCGTGCGACCCACACATCATGGCCTATGATTTTCCGCCCTACGTCGAACGGGTGGACATGACTGAACTATTTGCTACGGCAGATATTATTTCAGTGCACACTCCTCTCAACGATGAGACACGCAACATCGTCAACAGCAAAGTCTTGAATCTGATGAAGCCAGGTAGCTACGTGGTGAACACGGCACGCGGTGGCTTAGTCAACGTCGATGATGCGTTGGCCGCACTAAACTCTGGGCAGCTCGGTGGGTTGGCGCTTGACGTACTGCCCCAAGAACCGCCGGGTGATCATCCGCTGGTTAAACACCCGCGTACGATCCTGACACCGCATGCAGCCTTCTTCTCGCAAGAGGCAGAAATCGAACTGCGTAGCAAAGCCGCGCAAAATATCATCACATTTGCCCGCACCGGCAAGCCCGACTACATTGTGACCAAAGGCACTCGATAAGCTGGCCTCAGTCAGAACACCACAAAACAGGAAACTTCATGGAACCCGTCATTCGTCTTCACCCTCAAGATGATGTAGTCATTGCGCGTCATCAATTGATCTCTGGAACCAAGCTTGCCTCTGAAAATCTGACAATTCGCGGTCTGGTGCCGCCAGGCCATAAGGTCGCTACAAAAAAAATCAAGCAAGGCGAGCCGGTTCGTCGCTATAACCAGATTATTGGTTTTGCCAGCGCCGACATTGAGGCGGGTTCGCATGTGCATATCCACAATTTAAGCATCGGCGCTGAGGGTGGTGCCTTTAGCCGTGACTATGCGATTGGGGTCGACGCCAAACCAACGCAATATGTTGCCTCGCCACGCACCTTTAAAGGCATTGTGCGCGCAGACGGCCGTGTCGCCACACGAAACTATCTAGGCATTTTGACCAGCGTCAATTGCTCGGCAACGGCTGCGCGTGCGATTGCCAGCCACTTTGATCGCGCGACGCACCCCGAGGCCTTGGCGGCGTTTCCGAATGTCGACGGTGTAGTCGCACTGACCATGGGTAGTGGTTGCGGCATGGGCAGCACTGGCGAGGGCATTGATGTCTTGCGCCGTACTTTGTCGGGCTACACACGCCATGCAAATTTTTGTGGTGTGCTGATGGTGGGTTTAGGCTGTGAAACCAACCAGATTAGCGATTTACTCAGCGCTGAAAAACTCTCTGAAAACCCCTTGTTTCAGACGTTCAACATTCAAGACACTGGTGGTACACAAAAGACTGTGCGCAAGGGCGTTGAACTGATTCAGCAAATGTTGCCGCACGCCAATCAAGTCGAGCGCACTGACGTGCCAGTCAGCCACTTAACGCTTGGCCTGCAATGCGGCGGCTCGGATGGCTACTCTGGCATCTCGGCCAACCCCGCGCTCGGTGTGGCGGTTGACTTACTCGTACAAAACGGCGGCACTGCGATTTTGTCTGAAACCCCAGAGATCTATGGTGCCGAACACTTGCTCACACGGCGTGCTGCAAGCCCTGCGGTTGCCGAAAAACTTATTGAACGCATCCATTGGTGGGAAGACTATTGCGAGCGCAACCAAGGCGAGATGAACAATAACCCTTCGGCCGGTAACAAGGCAGGCGGCTTAACGACGATTCTAGAAAAATCACTTGGCGCAGTTGCGAAAGGCGGCACGATGCGCCTAGAAGCTGTGTACGAATATGCACAGCCCGTCACGACCAAAGGCTTTGTCTATATGGACACACCGGGTTACGACCCGGTATCGGCCACCGGGCAGGTTGCAGGTGGCGCCAACATGATTTGCTTTACCACTGGGCGGGGTTCAGCCTATGGCTGTGCACCGACGCCGTCGATCAAGCTGTCAACCAATAACGCCCTCTGGAAGCGTCAAAGCGAAGACATCGACATCAACTGCGGCGAGATCGTCGATGACGGCATGTCCATCGCCGAAAAAGGCGCTCAGATTTTTGAGTTGATTATCAAAGTGGCCTCGGGCGAGCGCACAAAAAGCGAAATCCATGGCTACGGACAAAGCGAATTTGTGCCTTGGCAGATTGGCGCTGTGATGTAATGAATCACTACAACTGTCTTTAGCGAGCAATCGCTAGAGACAGTGCGACGACCGATCACCGATTGCCGCACCCAGGTGACTGCAGCACCCATCGCCGCTTGGTGCCACCGAGGCGTGTACCAAGTTACATCGGCAAATAACGACCACCAGCCCCGACCGCAACGGTAATCAGACCGAGCACCAGATTGACGAAAATCAGCTTGCGGATGCTTGCCATCGCCTCACCACCTTTAGGCCACTCTTTGGCCGCCACGGCTGCCTTAAGCTGTTTAAACGGCACACCATAAATCATGCCAAAAATAGCAGCCATGATCACAGCAATCAACACCATCAAATGAACGTGCCAGCCTGCTTTGCCAAAGCTGCCGTGCAAAGAGATCAGCCAAATGCCGGTCACAAACAACAAGGTAATAGCTATCTTGACCCAAATGAAAAAGCGCGCCATCACACCGCACAGTAAAGGCAGGCGTTGAGGCGGCTCTAGCAACGCAGCAGCGGCCGGGCGCAGCGAAGAGTGCATCAAGAACATTCCGCCCACCCAGACAACCGCTGACAAGGTGTGCACCATAATTAACAAGGCAAATAGCATGATCGGGCTCCAGAGATAGGCACGAACATCTTAACTGGGGTTCGTGCCTTGAAAATATAAAGCCCTTCAAAACGACTGGATTTGCTCACAATCGCGTTCACGCACTTGAGAACTAGGCGACTGGCACAGTGATGACCATCGGAACATGTCCAGTTGCCGCGAGAAAGCGCTCGAGCTCATCGTGCGGCAGGATCATGGTGGACGTGTTGATTAAAGGGTGAGCCTGCACAGAAGGCGCAGCCCACAAAGCTCGATCCATCACGAACTGCACTTTATGCTCGGGGTCGTTCACCAAACCCAACAAAGTGACTGAACCAGGCGTGACCCCCAAATGTTTGAGGAGCCGCTCGGGCGAACCAAAACTCAGACCCGCGGCGCCCAACAAGATACTTAGCCGATCTAGGCTGACACTGGACGCGGCAGGTATTGTCACCAAAAAATGTTTTAAGCCCCTTTTATCGCGCAAGAACAAGTTTTTTGTTTTAGCTCCCGGCAAATGCGGAACCAGTGCCTCAGATTCGGCAACGGTCATCACCGCTGGGTGCTGGTGGCACTCAAACACAAACCCGTGAGCGTCTAAAAATTTTTGTAAGGGCATACTGTGCTCAATTGGCAACAGAGACGAACCAAGCACACTTTATCCACGTTCCCTAAACGCGCTAGACGCTCCTAGGGGTCGTTCGAAAAAAACGCTTTTGCCGCAAATCACCACTTGAACACGTGATGATTTGCGACTCGCAAGGTGCTCTCGGTTAGGTACGCAAGGTTAGGTACGAAACAAAGTTAAACCGGCTTAGACAACTGATCCAAAATCGCTGGATTTTCAAGCGTCGAAATATCTTGAGTGATGGCCTCGCCTTTTGCCACCACACGTAATAACCGGCGCATGATTTTGCCGGAGCGTGTTTTGGGCAAGTTATCACCAAACCGAATCTCTTTAGGTTTGGCAATCGGGCCGATCTCTTTGGCTACCCAGTCGCGCAATTGCTTACCTAACGCGATCGCCTCGTCACCCTCAGGGCGTGCGCGCTTCAACACCACAAAGGCCACAACAGCCTCGCCAGTGGTTGCATCTGGACGCCCCACAACCGCCGCTTCAGCAACCATTTCATGAGCGACCAAAGCCGATTCAACCTCCATCGTTCCTAGGCGATGGCCAGACACGTTGAGCACATCATCAATGCGACCCATGATCCAGAAGCAACCATCTTTGTCGCATTGTGCGCCATCGCCCGCTAAATAATAGCCGCCCAGCTCTGGTGGAAAATAACTTTTCACGTAGCGCTCTGGATCGCCCCAGATGCCACGAATCATTGACGGCCAGGGGCGCTTGATGACCAAGAAGCCACCATGCCCTGCCTCGACATCACCACCCACCTCATCAACAATTGCCGCGGTAATACCAGGCAAGCGCGTGGTACACGAACCGGGTTTGAGCGGCGTTGCGCCTGGGATCGGCGTAATCATATGGCCACCGGTCTCGGTTTGCCACCAGGTATCCACGATGGGGCAACGACCACCGCCCACGTTGGTGTGATACCACATCCAGGCCTCAGGGTTGATCGGCTCGCCCACAGAACCTAACAGACGCAAACTCGACAAATCAAAACTCTTCGGGTGCACAGCGGCATCTGCGTCTGACGTTTTAATCAACGAGCGGATCGCTGTAGGTGCCGTATAAAAAATCGATACTTTTTGCTCTTGGATGGTTTTCCAGAAACGCCCAGCGTTTGGATAAGTGGGCACAC
>CALCPT010000399.1 GCA_937897265.1 uncultured Alcaligenaceae bacterium | reverse complement strand
ATCTATACGCCTGTGGTGTTAACACCGCGCCTTGAACACTCAACTTTGCGAGATGAACTCAATTTATCCGCTGATGCGATTTTGGTCGGATGCGTTGCAGTGTTGCGCCCCAATAAAGGTCATCTCGAACTGATCAACGCCATGCTGCCGCTATTACGCACGCGCCCAAAGCTGCATCTAGTTTTGGCAGGCGGAGGCTCGCCGGTCTTTGAGCAACTGCAAGCGCACATTACCCATAGCGGCGTCGGCAATCGTATTCATTTGCTTGGTACTCGGCGCGATGTCCCCAATGTGCTGGCAGGCTTAGATATTTTTTGTTTGGCAACCCGACAAGAAGCCATGGGTACTGCGTTTCTTGAAGCCGCCGCGAGCGGTCTGCCAGTGATCGGTACCGATGTTGGTGGTGTAGGTGAGATGATGCGACCAGGCGAAACTGGGTTACTGGTACCGCTTGACGATTCACAGGCGCTGCAAAATGCCCTGATCCAACTCATTGACTCGCCTGAGCTTCGAACAAAAATGGGGCAAGCTGGTCATCAACGTGTGCATACTGAAGGTATTTTTACCACTGAAACCTTGGCAAAACGAACTGAGTGCATCTATGATCAGTGGCTAAGGGATTTGCAACCCTCGTTGTATACCGGCAGGGCGCACTCCCAGCAAACAACGGATCGGCACTGAGCGTCATGAAATCTGCCTATTGCGTGCCCGTATTGATGTACCACCACGTGTCACCGGCGGTTGGATCGATCACGACGTCTCCCGAAAACTTTGAAAGTCAGATCGCTGGGTTGGCGCGGTGCGGCTACCGTTCGCTGACTGCTCGCGAATTTGCTGATTTTTTGGCCGGCAAACCGACACCCCCAATGTCTGTCTTAATCACCTTTGATGATGGCTACTTGGATAACTGGGTCTACGCGCACCCCGTGTTACAAAAATATTCAATGCATGCCGTATTATTTTTGATTACTGGTTTGATTGGTGACGGCCCGGCGCGGCCGCACGCGGGTCAGCCTGGGATAACGCTGCCTGCTGTTTCGTGTCATCTGCAAGCAAAGGCCCTGATGGCAGCCGGCAACCCCGACCCGGTCATGTTGCGCTGGTCTGAGGTGCTTGCAATGCAAGAGGCGGGGTCTTTCGAGTTTCATAGTCATACGCATACACATAATCGTTGGGACTTGAGCAGTGATCCGCGCGAGGTCTGCCTAGAACACCTGAGGCAAGATCTGAGTGATTCTCGCGACCGCCTGCAGCAACGATTGGGTTCGGTGTCTGAGCACTTCTGCTGGCCGCAGGGCTATTTTGCAGATGATTACGTTGCGTTGGCGCAAGCATCGGGCTTTAAGTACCTGTACACCACGGTGGCTCATGGCCAAAATCTGGCAGGCACATCCCCCGCGCATATCTTTCGCGTAGCAGTTCGTAATCGTGGCGATGTCTGGCTGAGAACCCGCATGTGGTTCGCCACTCATCCGGTCGTCGGGCCTTTATATAACAAGTGGAAGCTATGGAAGCGAACGCTGCGCGCCAAGGCCTAGGGCTTTCCGTGATTATCATTACCAAAAATGAGGCAGCGCGCCTTGGGGATTGCCTTGCGTCGGTACAGTTTGCGGATGAAATCATTGTTCTCGATGGCTGCAGCACCGACGCAACCGCAGAGATTGCGCGTGCGCATGGTGCGCAGGTGCATCAAGCGCCCGACTGGCCTGGCTTCGGACCACAAAAAAATCGAGCTTTGGCACTAGCCACCAAGCCCTGGGTCCTGTCAATCGATGCCGATGAGTGCGTGACTCCTGAGTTGCAAGCTGAAATTATGCGAACGCTGGCGCAGCCTGCCTATGATGGCTACCAAATCGCTCGGCTCTCTGAGTTTTGCGGAAAAAAAATTCACCATAGCGGTTGGTGGCCTGATTATGTGTTGCGTCTATTTCGCCGTGAGCTTGGTGCGTTTGATAACGTTTTAGTGCATGAGCAGGTTTTGGTGCGCGGGCGAGTCGGCAAGCTGAAGTCTTGGTTTTTACATTTCCCGTTTGATGATCTCGCTGCACTGATCACGAAAACTAATCGCTACTCAAGCGATGCGGCGCAGATGATGGCCAGTAAAGGGCGGCGCGTGGGGGTGTTTGGTTTGATCACGCATAGTGTCTGGACCTTCATTCGAATCTATTTGCTACGACGCGGTTTTTTAGATGGTCGCCATGGTTTAGTGCTCGCCGCGACCGCGGCCTCGGGCAGTTTTTTGCGTTATTCAAAGCTGATGTTTTTGAACGAAGCGAATCAACGAGCGCAGGCAAGCGTATCGCACAAGGCAAATGCGCAGACGCAACCTAAGGTATTGAGCGAGGCCGACAAGCATTCCCAGTCTAGTTTGTTGACCCAGGTGAACACGCTGTCACAATCTGGGTTGTCAAATCCTAGCAACGGTCGAGTTGAGCCAAAATGAAAATTTTATTTACTAATTGGTACATTCAGAACAACTTTTTATAAAGGTACCTACCCAAAATTTTGAGTTTAAAAAAAGTTTTACTATATAAATAACAAATTTAGGGGGTTTTGGGGTCCCCCTAGGGCCCCCTTTTCTCCCAAAAGCGCAAGTATGCGCAAGAGCTCTCTTCAGGGATCAATTACCAATACCCTGGGGCCTCAGAATCCAAAAAAATATCCTATTGAAATAGATTGAAACTCAAAATAAGTCCATTTTTGTTGAAAAAATGGTGTTTTTTAGGCTTTTTATGTAGTAAAATCTTTTTCAACCCTGAATATCTCCTAAAGGAAGTTGAAGAAAGTTGTAATTTTTTGATATGTTATTAATAGCATTGCTATTAATCAGAAAATAGTTGAGTTTGCCTCCTAAAACCTAACTAA
>CALCPT010000398.1 GCA_937897265.1 uncultured Alcaligenaceae bacterium | reverse complement strand
CTTCCGATCTTCATAGAAGTTGGTGCGCGTTTAAGGCGTAAAGAGTTAACTGCTGAACAGTTGACTCGACACGCACTCGACCGCGCGGTACAGACACAGCCGATGCTCAATGCGTTTATCGACATCTGGGCAGACAGCGCGATTGCTCAAGCAAAACAGCTCGACCTCGAGGCCGCGTCAGGAAAATGGCGAGGACCGCTACATGGCATTCCGTTAGCGCACAAAGACTGCTTTGAGCGACAAGGCCTACCCATGACGGTCGGGTCAAAAGTGACAGGCACGGATCTGGGGTGCGTAACTGCCACTGCGCTACAGAGGCTAAGCGAAGCCGGCGCGGTAGATTTGGGCCCGCTCAATATGAATGAAATGGTGGCCGGGCCAACTGGGCAAAATCCGCACTTCGGTGATTGTCGTAATAGCTGGGATCTAGATCGTATTTCTGGTGGATCGTCGAGCGGTTCGGGTGCGGCGGTGGGGGCTGGGGTCATCTACGGCGCGCTTGCGTCGGATACGGGAGGCTCAACGCGCTTGCCAGCATCGATGAATGGATTGTTTGGCTTGAAAGGTACCTACGGCCGCGTTTCTCGAGCCGGTTGTTTTCCAAGGGCATTTTCGCTGGATTGTGTGGGTCCCATTGCGCGCTCGGCTCAAGACTGCGCCATCTTGCTACAGGTTTTAGCTGGCTGGGATCCACGCGATGCTTCTAGCCTTGACGCACCCGTGCCCAACTATCTCTCGGCCATCGAGACCGCAGGTCGCGCAAGCCGCTGGGCCGTGTTGGAAGGAATCGCTCCCTGTCATCCAGACATTACCCGGGTTTTTGAGTCATTCATCGAAGTGATTCAAACAAGATACGGTCAGGTCGGTCGGGTGCAGTCGAAACAGATTGCCACGTGTTATGCCATGGCGGATATTTTTTCAAAAGTGGAAGCCGCAACTTTGCATGGCCATTGGATGCGCGAGCGACGCGATCTTTATTCGCAAGCCGTGTTTTCCAGGACGGAACCGGGGCTGCACGTACCAGCAGTGCGCTACCTAGAGGCGCTTCAGCTGCGCGCCAAAATTCTGCACGAGTTTTTGTATGGCACGATGCAAGATCTAGACGTGCTGGTTTGCCCGACCATGCCGATACCCGTTCCGACGCACGAAGAAGCAGATGTCGAAACCCCTGGCAAGGTCTTTGGCGTGGTCACTGCGTTAACACCACTAGTGCGTCCCTTTAATTATTTAGGGCTTCCCTCGCTCACGATGCCCATTGGCGTCGATCGTGCAGGGATGCCGATTGGTGCTCAACTCGTCGGTCGGCCCTTTGCAGAGGCTCGGCTGTTGTCGGTCGCCCACCAGTTATCAAAAGATATCGCTTGGGATCGTTTGGCCAACATGAAAAAAGCGCAAGCGCGTAAGGTGGAAAAGCAATGAGTATGCTGTGGGATCAGTTTTTGACAGAAGCCGATAAAGCCGTACTTGCTCGCGGAAAATTTGGTCGTCGCATGGGGTTTGGACAACAGCCTGTAGTCTTAGTGATCGATGCCCAGCGCTACATGGTCGGTGAGCCAGAAGACGAAAAAAATTGGCCGTCAAGCTGTGGTGAAGTCGGTCGCGAAGCGATGAGACACATCGCGCAGGTTGTACTCACGGCTCAGCAGGCAGAGGTGCCCTGTATCTTTACGCGGTTTGAAATTGATCCCTCAGGTGTGGATATGGGCGTCTACCAACGGAAGAGGGATTTGCTAGAGTCGGATAGATGGTGCTTAGCAGGGAGCTTGGGGGCAGAACTTTCACCTCTACTGGTGCCGGCAGCGCGTGACCTTGTCTTTGTTAAAAAGAAACCAAGCGGTTTTCACGGCACACCTTTGTTAGGTTATTTGATAGACCGTGGTATCGATACTGTGATCGTTGTAGGTGGGGCAACAAGTAATTGTATTCGAGCAACCGTTTTCGACTGTGCGTCATATAACTATCGTGCGATCGTGCCGCAAGAGGCGGTCTTTGATCGCATCCCAATTTCACACGCGATTTCTCTGTTTGATATGGACCGCCAGTTTGCAGATGTTCTGCCAACGCCCGAGGTGATAGAGTATCTGTCAGCTTGTCACGGCGGACGTTTCGACGCAGGTAAAAGTGCCACATGATCGCTAATTTTTTTTGCAGCCTCAAGGTCGAGTGCCTCTAGACCGATCGCCCAAAGCTCAAGCATACGTTGTGCCATCTTTACAAAATCGTCCTGCGGATAGGTTTTCACAAACTCGACGACTTGTTTAGCGGTCTCGATTAGTGCGACCACAATTTGAGTCTTCCATGCGTTGCGTCGCTTCGTACTGACAAGGCATTGATCAGCGAGTGTCGTGATCGTCTTTGGCGTTAACCAACGCTTTGAACCTTCAAAGTTAAGCGCGAGGCCATCGTCGGCATCATTAGAATTAGATAGCTGAGGTGCATAAACCGACATGCTGAGCATGTCATAGGTTGGCGCAAGAGCGGCGTTTTTAATCTCGTCATAAATCAGACCAAAATTTTTTAAATGTGCATCGCCATTACGAATGGTCGATGCAAGCAGGTATTGACCAAAAAATTGATCGTATGACTGTTTGATGTGACCGCCTTGGCAATAGATTCCTATGGTTTTAATCACTCGCTCAACTGAACCTGTGAATTTCTCGCGTGCAGGCAGTCCGAGCAGTGCGCACATATCCTCAAACCCCAGACGCTTGCCCTCAGAATTCAAATCAAAGCGTTTTACTAAAAGGTGTTTGCGGTCTTCGGATAAGTGGACTGCTGGAACGGTTAATCCTGCCGTACGCGCAGCCATCATTCCAAAATACTCAACCAACACGATTTGTGGATGATCTTCGCCGTTAAGCTTAATGATCCAGTTATCTAATGCTAGCGTGGGGCGGCCCTCTTGGTGGCTAACTGGACTTTTAGCAAGAAACTTCATGAAGCCTCCAGAGACGCCAGATTCATGTAGCCGAGTACCAAGATAATGTTTCACGAGCTTGGTTGTGTCTTCTTTGATCAAGCTCGCTAGGGACTCATGCACGGTCAAGCCAGAGAGCGCCTGACCGTGTGGGGTCACTTGGATCCGACCGATCATGTTTTCACCGATTACAGCGAGTAGTTCTAAATCTCCAAAGCGTTCGAAGCGTTTAGAAAAATTTCTGACGATTAATTCGCGTAAAGATCCTTCAGGTAACGAGATCTGAAAGACGGGGTGGAGTTCTCTGCTAACCCAGCTCGCTGTTCGTTTGGGCATGAGTAATGAAACGGGTAATACGCTTGATGCGTCAGGTAGGTAGTTGAAGACAAAAGTGTAGGGGTCAGGCTGATCCAGAACACCGACTAGTTGCTTGGAGACATACACATCCAGCATTGGCTTCTCGTGGATTAATTTAGTTGAGATGAGCGTGCGCTTGCGAAAAGCGCATCGTTTTCACGAGTGACGTCATCAAGCGTAGGTATGTGTTTGACCTGCGCTGTGAGTCGTAGGCCAAGTGCTGCAGTTACCCTTTGCAGGGTAGATAGTGTGCAGTCTCCTCCCGCTTCGATCAGCACGATCGTACGGCGTGAGACACCAGACATTTCGGCGAGCTGGCTCTGAGTGAAGCGCTGTGACTTGCGAGCACGAACGATGTCTTGGATTAAGGGATCTCGGTGCTCAATTTTTGAGCTGATTTTGAGGCTTTTAGTGATGCTCATAAAGTAAATTATATATCACTTTTTATAATTATTTACA
>CALCPT010000397.1 GCA_937897265.1 uncultured Alcaligenaceae bacterium | reverse complement strand
ATGTGACGGCGCATCGTCAAATTTCGGGGCCGTCTAACGTTCGGCCTGCTTCGTTTGGCGCGTCTCGCTAATGGTTAGCGGGCACGCGCGGCGGGTGCGCAGCGCCGCATGGTTTAAGCGAGCAACTGCTGCGGCTTCGCACGGTCTGCTACGTGCGATCTGCACTGGATGTTGTGTGGGGCTGCCCCTCCAGGCATTGGCACAAGGTGTGCCGATCACAGCGCCTGTAGCAGGCGCCGTTGCGCCGGTTGGTGCGACTGCGAGTTCGGCACCGTCTGCGACACTCGGTGTCGTGTCGAGTTCGCCCGAGGCCACGCTCTTGCGGCAAATACAGCAAGCGGCGCGACACCTAAACTACGAAGGTGTCTTTACGTTTCAGCAAGGCGAGTCGATCGAGTCGTCGCGCATGATTCATATGTTTGATGGTCAAGATGAGAAAGAACGTATTGAAGTGCTCGATGGACCGCCGCGTGAATATCTTCGACGCAACGATGACGTGCAGAGTCTGTTCCCCGAGCAAAAACTGATCTTGCGCGAGCAGCAACGGGGCGATCGTTTTCCTGGTTTACTCGTGGCAGATCCAACCGCACTCGAGGCGCATTATCAGTTACGGACCTCAGTCGAACTCTATCGTGTAGCGGGGCGCTCGTGTCGCGTGATTGAAATTACGCCGCGTGATGCGCACCGTTATGGCTATCGGTTGTGTGCAGATAGCGCTTCTAATTTATTGCTCAAGGCACAAACCATTGCAAGTGACGGCGCTGTGCTAGAGCAAGTTGCCTTCACACACGTAACGATCGGACACGTCATCAATGAGCAGGCGTTGCAGCCTGCGTGGCCGATCACAGACTGGTCAACACAACACACTAAACAGCAGGTCATTGATTTAGGGGCAATGGGGTGGCGTGTGCCTGCCCCGCCGGGCTACTTGCCAACTTCACAACTCGCACGTGTGTTTGCCGATCAACGTACGGTCAATCAGCTTGTTTTATCTGATGGACTTGCAACAATTTCAATTTTTATTGAACCTTATCGCGCTGAGCGGTCTGAGTATCTATCCCAGGGCGCTGCGCGCAGCGGTTCTGTCAATATCTTTGGGATCCGTATTGCAAATTTCTGGTTGACTGTTTTGGGTGAAGTGCCGGCTACCACCCTCGAACTGTTGGCGCAGTCGATTCAATACGTTCCACCGGTGGGTTCGCGTTAGCGAGCCTTCTTAGAATGTTTTACTGGAGTCCATGATGCAAGAACAATTATATTTCTCTGCGTATCAGTCTGTGAGTCGTGCTCGTCGCGCTGTCTTTGCGCTGTTGATGGCCGTGATACTGATTGCTGGTGGTATGCAGCACCTGAACGCGCAAGCACAAGCTGCGGGTCTGCCTGATTTCACCACCATCGTTGAAAAGTCTGAACCCGCTGTCGTCAATATCCGCACGACAGCAAAAGTCGCCGCACGTTCTGGCTCGCAAGGGCAAGACCCGTACGAGATGTTCCGCCATTTTTTTGGTCCTGATTTTCAGCCGCCTGGCGGACGTCAAGGTCCTCAACAAAACCCACGTGGCAAGCCTCGCGCTGAACCCGAAGAGCGTTCGGTACCGCGCGGTGTCGGTTCAGGGTTTTTTATTTCAGAGGATGGGTACTTGTTGACCAATCATCACGTCGTTGAAGGTGCCACTGATATTTTTGTGACACTGACCGATGCACGCGAATTCAAAGCGAAGGTCATTGGTAGCGATAAGCGCACCGATGTGGCCCTGCTGAAGGTCGAAGCGAAAGGCTTAGCCTATTTGCCGATTGGTAACGCCAAGTTGCTGAAAAAAGGGCAATGGGTCATGGCAATTGGCTCGCCCTTTGGTCTTGAGTCGACTGTGACCTCGGGGATCGTGAGTGCGCTCGGTCGTGAAACCGGTGATTATCTGCCGTTCATCCAAACTGATGTGGCTGTGAATCCAGGTAACTCAGGCGGCCCCTTGCTCAACCTGAAAGGCGAAGTGGTTGGGATTAACGCCCAAATCGTGTCTCGCAGCGGTGGTTTCATGGGGATTTCTTTAGCGATCCCGATCGAAGAGGCGATGGCGGTTGTGGATCAATTGCGTGCTTCGGGTTCAGTCACTCGCGGTCGGATTGGGGTGCAAATTGGCGAAGTCAGTAAAGACGTTGCTCAGGCAATTGGCCTGCCCAAGGCAGAAGGTGCTCTGGTTGGCGGTGTTGAGCCCGATGCGCCTGCTGATAAGGCAGGGGTGTTGCCCGGCGACGTGATTACCAAGTTTGGCGATAAGCCGATTGGTCGCTGGTCTGATTTGCCTCGCTTAGTGGGCGAAACAAAGCCTGGTACGACCTCAAGCCTTGAGGTGTGGCGTAAAGGTAAGCCCTTAACCCTCAAAGTGACGGTTGCTGAGTTAAAAGCTGACAAAACCGCATCGGCTGAGCCATCCACCGCTAAGCCTGCCGAGCCCGTCACCACCGTCTTAGGGATGGAAGTGACCCCGGTGAAAGAGGAGGTCCAGAAAAAGCTGCGCATTAAGGGCGGTGTTCAAGTGACGGCGGCTCAAGCGCCTGCCAGTACGGCTGGCGTGGCTGAGGGCGATATCATTTTGGCGGTCAATGACACCGATATCACCAGTCCGGCGCAGTTTGCCAAAGTCGTCGCTGGGCTAGATCAGTCGCGCCCAGTCGGTTTGATGGTACGAACCGGTGACCAAACCCGCTGGGTTGCCGTCCGGATCGAGAAGTAGGCCTCAAATACCGCTAAGTCAGCCTAGACAGGCTAGAATAGCGGTTTGCCGCAAAAGGGGCGCAGAGCGCCCCTTTTGCTTGGTATCTCACTTTTTAGGCGTTATGCAGCACATCCGCAATTTCTCGATCATTGCCCATATCGATCACGGTAAATCCACTCTTGCAGACCGACTGATTCAGCGCTGCGGCGGGTTGGCCGACCGTGAAATGTCTGCACAGGTACTCGACTCGATGGATATCGAGCGCGAGCGTGGGATTACGATTAAAGCGCAAACCGCTGCCTTGCACTACAAAGCAGCGAATGGGCAAATTTACAATCTCAACTTGATTGACACCCCGGGTCACGTCGATTTCTCGTACGAGGTCAGTCGTTCGTTATCGGCCTGCGAGGGTGCGCTACTAGTGGTTGACGCGTCACAGGGTGTCGAGGCCCAGATCGGCGACCCCCGGCGTGCGGCCGGCCGCGAAATCACCGATCAGCGTCGCAATCGCCCGTCCGCTGATCGCTGCCAGCATCTCCACCAGCCGCACCCGGATCGACTCGGCGGTCTGCGCGAGTCCGCTCATGGTGGCGACACCGTCATGCCTGGCTCGCCATCAGGTCTGATCGCTGCGTCGGCCGAACGGGTTGAAGCAGGCCTTGCGCTGCGCCCAGGGATCGAACAGCCCGAGGTAGTGCACGGGCTGGTCCTCGCGGGCGCCGCCGCTGAAGAAATCGCGGTGGACGGCGTGTAGTCCCGGGCGGGCGCCGGCCACCGGTCGGCCTGGCGGACCTTGCCGCCCTCCACGCTGCCCTTGCCTCCGGCCCGCCGGCCCTCGTCTGCCTGATGGCCGCGAATAACGAGACCGGTGTCATCCAACCGTGGCAGGAAATTCTCGCCATCTGTCAGGCTTACGAAATTCCGTTCTTCACCGACGCTGTGCAGTTCATCGGCAAGATGCCGTGCAAGGGACTTGGCGATTGCGATTACGTCACCGGTGCCGCGCACAAATTCGG
>CALCPT010000396.1 GCA_937897265.1 uncultured Alcaligenaceae bacterium | reverse complement strand
TAGAGTGTGGAGTTATAGGAAGGATTTTGATATCGATCGAAAGACTAAGTTTGCAAATGCAAAAGGAGGATGCAGCCACGGGCCACATCCTCCTAAAGAACTATTCGAATTGACTTAAATCAAACCAAGCCAAGGGTGGCCGCGGATACAGCAATTTGTACCCGTGAGGTTAGATTCATTTTTTTAAAAATGTGCTGAATATGAATTTTGACGGTGGTTTCGGCAATATTCAAATCGCGTGCGATTTGCTTGTTACTTAAACTCTTGGCAATCAACAAAAAAATTTCTTTCTCTCTGGGGGAAAGACCCTCAAGCATCTGCGCCGAGTTAGTCACGGATGAATTATTCATGTCAGATGCTGTTGGCTGACGGAATCCTGAAATCAACTTAGTCATCATGTCAGGACTGATGACAGATTGCCCTTCATACACTTTGGCAATAGCGTCGCAAAGTTGATCTGATTCAGATGTTTTGAGCAAATACCCATCTGCACCATTTTGCAACGCTTTAGCCAAGTCGTCTTCGTCTTCGCTGACGGTCAGCATCAAGATGCGTAGACCTTCATGGGCTTGCTTCAAAGAAGAAATCGCGTCCACGCCTTTCACCCCAGGCAAATGGTTATCTAGCAACATAATATCTGGAGTCAACCTCTCCAAGAGGCGCAAAGCTTCACCAATATCTCCGGCTTCTCCCTCGACTAAAAATCGTTCATCTTGCGATAAAAGCGAAATTAACCCTCGTCGAAACAAAGGATGATCGTCTACCACCACCAACCGAACTACATAACTCATGCTTTATCCATCCACTTTCAAGACTAATTCGTAGTTGTTTTATTTTTTTGTAACGCAGGCACAAGCAACGTCACTGTCGTTCCGACTCCAGCTTGTGAACTCACCGCTACTTCTGCGTAGATTTGTGCAGCTCGTTCGCGCATGATGTTCAAACCGACCTGCAAATGTGAGCGTTCAATCTCATCATCAAATCCGACACCATCATCGCGCACCAAAAAGCGCCAGGTGTCCCCCTTTTCAATTTCAATGCTGACATTTCTAGCCTTAGCATGCTTGCGAATATTAGAGAGCGATTCTTGCAGCACATGCAGGACATGAATTTGTACATCTTGTGCTAAAGGTAATCCTTCGCCAGTAATTTTGCGAGCTACAGCAATACCAGTTTGATGTTGGAATTTTTGCAAAGTTTCCTGTATAGCGGTATCAATATCGTCATAGTTCGTGCGAGTTCGAAAATGGAGTAACAGTTCCCGGACATCGGCAATGCTTTCTTTCAAGCCATTGTCAAGCTCATCCATGGCGTGATCGATTTTGAGGTGATCGTTTTTGCTGATTGATGCGCGCAACATGCCAGTTTGAATTTTCAAAAATGCCAAAGATTGCGCAATTGAGTCGTGTAGCTCGCGAGCGAGCATCGTTCGCTCACCAGCAATGGCAGCTTCCCGGTCCAGCGCCAGAGCACGCATACCCTCGACCGAACTGGCCAAGTGACTTGCAAAGGTGTCAACTAACTCTAGTTCTTCGATGGTGAGATGAACTTCATTTCGATAAAAAAGATCAATCTCACCTAACAATTTTTTTTGCAATTTCACAGGAACTGAAATCATTGTTTCATAACCGCGCTTGCTGCAATGCTGAAGCGGCGCAACTTCGCTACTTTTAATGGGAATCACTCTTGTTCGTGACTCATACGTTGCGTTACCACACGCGCACACGCCAGCGCGTAAACATTTTTCATCTTCCATTATTTCTAATGGAAAATTGTCTGAATTCAAGATCAAAAATTTATCGGGCTCATCACCAACCCAACGAATAGCCAATGAATCAGCTCTCATCAAGGCGCGCACTTGCTGTGCAAACCCTTGAGTTAAATCATGCAGGTTATTCGCCTTTGCCAAAAAGGCACTCACTTCGTAGAGCGCTTGTAGCCTTTCTTTTTGATCGGCAATCCGTTTTGTTTTATTTGCAACTTGTGCCTCTAGGTTGCCATATAGCGATTGCAGAGTGGCCGCCATTCTGTTGAAGCCCTGCGCCACTTGTCCGAACTCATCGTTGGATGCGACCTCCACACGAACAGAAAATTGTGCACTTTCTAACCTACTCAATCCATCGCGCAATTGACTTAAAGGATGAATGACATAGTGGTAACCTGTATAGAGCATGATCACAGCACCACCTATGGCGAGTGCCATCATGACAAACTGAAACAGATTCAAGATTGCGGTAAGCGATGCCAATTGATGTTCAATAGATAAAACAAAACGATCAATGACGGTCAAAAAATCTGCCGAATTCTTAACTAAATCGACGTGTTCAGAGCTCGGCTGCGATTTAAGGATTTGTTTTTGCGTTTGCCAACCTTTGTCTACCTCTATGAAGCGTGACTGAACCTCATCATCCCAAGGGACAAAGAGCGGTCGCGCTGAATCGCCTTGACGTAATATGCGAATGCTTTCATCAAATTCATTGACCAGCGCTCGAATTTCATAATCAGCTAACTCTGCTTGAACTGCGCTGGTTAATCGCCAGGTTTGCATGCGCATGCGCCCCGCTTCGTTCAGCGCCGCAGCGCCTCCGCTGAGCTTCCAGGTCACCCACAAGGTTAGACCAATCGATATCAGGGCGACAACCAGCAAGCCTGCCCCAATGCGCACCAGTTTGGCGGACAAAGAGGCCGTGTGTTTCATGTCGTGACGACCTTGCGTGACTTGCCCGCCTTGGGCATGAAGGTGAGGGTTTGCAGCGCAGCCATTTGGTTTTGTGTGTTGTTCATCAAATCGGCCAGGGTGATCCCATCTAGGGTTGCAAAAAAAGCTTCCAGAGCTTGCGCCAACACGTTTTTCAAGTGGCAGGCTGGCAGCAAGGCACAGTGGCTTTGGCCTTCACCAAAACATTCAACCATCTGAAAATCCGGTTCGGTCTTGCGCACCACCTCACCCAGCACGATCTGCGACGCAGGTCGCCCTAGCCGAATGCCTCCGCCCCGCCCCCGACTTGTCAGCAAATAACCATCGGCCGCCAGCGTCATAACAATCTTAGTAAGGTGGCTTTTGGAGATGTCGTGCTGATCAGCAATGGTTTGTATGGTCGCCACTGTCTGCAGCGACTCACATTGCGCGCAATACATTAGTACGCGCAAACTGTAATCGGTCCATTGGGTCAGTCGCATGGTTGTGAAGTCTT
>CALCPT010000395.1 GCA_937897265.1 uncultured Alcaligenaceae bacterium | reverse complement strand
CTCTTCCGATCTTCGTCATTCAGACAGGCCCCTACACAGGTCTTGCCCCCGTGCTCATGGGCCTGAGCGCGCTTAGTGCGTAACCGCTTCTCTAGGCTCGTTCACACACAAAGCTAGTTAACCGACATTAATTTCGCCAAACTTCACATGCAAACGCCCTTTAAATACCTTGCAGCATCAGCTGTACTGAGTTCTCTCTTCACCTTTCACGCTGCGGCCGAAATTACCCGCCTTGAAATCACCTCAACCCAGCCGTACGGCACCTTCCGCGCCGGCAACTACACCATCATCCAAGCCACACTACACGGGCAACTGTCGCCCAAAGAGAAGATTCCAGGCCTAGAGAAAGCCTCACTAAATGATGCGGGTCAGGTCGAGTATTCGACAAAGCTCGTTCTCACGATTCCAGCAGACAAGTCGCGCGGCAACGGCGCCCTACTCGTTGACGTCCCCAATCGGGGCAAGGCGTACGCCAATGCCCTATACAACTCACCTCGCGACGAACCGTTTCAATCGGGAACCTTTGAGCAGGGCACCGGATTTTTACAAGACAACGGTTTTTCAATTGCAGAGGTCTATTGGGAGCTAGGTCAAGGCGCCAACCTTCCGTCGTTCATAGACACGGACAATCAGAGAAAGTACGTCGAGGGCGTAGGCTTTGCCATTATGCGCGATGCTGGAATTTTTCTTGCACATGCCGCAAAAGACTCGAAAGGTAATGCCAATCCACTCGCTGGCATGATCAGCCGCACGCTCGCAAGCGGCAAATCGCAAACCGGAAGATTTTTAAAAAGTTTTTTACTTAACGGTTTTAATATGGCGGGCCCACAGCGTGTCTTTGATGGGATGCACGTCTTTGTGTCCGGGTCTGGACTGTTGCCGATTATGCAGACGGGCAGCGGCCCCACCTCTAGCGCAAACGGTACGCCCAGCTTTACCGATCCCGAGCTGCCCGGCGTACACGATGGCCTGTTGACGATCGGTGATATCACGGCTCAGGTGGTCGCACGGGGTGAGGTTGCGCCAAAGATGATGCTTATTACGACCTCTACCGACTATTACTCGCTACGCGCCTCGCTTGGGCGCACCGGAGCAGAGGGCCAGGCAGATCAACCCCTGCCTGAGAACGTTCGGATGTACGAGATTGCAGGCTCATCGCATGTGTTGATCCCCCTCAAACCACCCCACTGCACAATGTTGCCAGGCACGCTTGACTGGACCCCCGTCTCGCGCGCTACCTTTTTACGCCTCGACCAATGGGTAGGCTCAAACACCGCACCACCTTCCACTCAACTCATGCTCCTCGAACGAGCCTCGGGTACTCCAGCCACGCTCAAGGCACCAAACAATTTGCCAAAGGCCGTGATGCAGGTTCCTCAATTAGATGCAGATGGCAACGCCCTAGGCGGGGTGCGGCTGCCGGACTTGGTCGCGCCACTGGGCACGCACGGCGGACAAAACGCCCCTGAGACACGCTGCAGCTTAATGGGTTCTTACACACCTTTTGCAAAAGATGCAGCCCAGCGGGCAGCCGCCAATGACTCGCGGCTTTCAGTGGCCGAGCGTTATAAAAATCGCGATGATTACGTCAATCGCATTCGAGGTGCTGCCTTCAACCTACTCGAAAGCGGTTTTCTGTTACAGGACGACGCCGCCGTAATCGTTCAAGCGGCAGCCTCTACAAGAGCCTTTGGCGACCTCAAACCTAACCCGAATGCCCGTTAACGCAGGGGTTGAGAGGTCTGGTCAATGGCCTTCGTGCACGGCCGCTAGACCGCCATTAAACATTACACGAAACTGACAAATTGGCAGCTCTAAACCTTTTGATGTTAGGGATTAACCCTAGGTCATTCGACGGCGCAGAGATCTATACTTTGCAGTCATATTTTTAAATGTCATCAGATCATTTATTTCAGTGAGGAGACCTTCATGAGTGAAATCAAGCCAGCAGTGAATGCGGTAAAAGCTCGCCGTAAATTTCTAACCGGCGCCACTGCAGCCGGTGCAGGCGTGGCCACCTTGGGTTTCCCAATGGTGTCAACTGCGCAAACCGTGAACTTTCGCTTCCAGTCGACCTGGCCTGCGAAAGATATTTTTCACGAGTACGCAATCGACTACGCAAACAAAGTGAACTCGATGTCTGGCGGACGTCTCAAAATTGACGTGTTGCCTAGTGGCTCTGTTGTGGGCGCCTTTAATTTGCTCGACGCAGTGTCGAGCGGCACGCTTGACGGCGGCCACGGCGTTTTGGCCTACTGGTATGGTAAGAGCCCAGCCTTGGCACTGTGGGGTTCAGGCCCAGCCTTCGGTATGGATCCAAACATGCTGATCGCTTGGCATCAATACGGCGGCGGCAAACAGTTGCTTGAAAAAATTTACGCAAGCCTGAAAATGGATGTTGTGTCGTTTGTTTATGGCCCAATGCCAACTCAGCCACTTGGCTGGTTCAAAAAGCCAGTCACCAAGACTGAAGACTTCAAGGGCTTGAAGTACCGCACCGTCGGCCTGTCGATTGAGATTTTCAATGCATTGGGTGCCTCGGTTCAGGCCCTTCCAGGCGCTGATATTGTTCCAGCAATGGATCGTGGCGTGTTGGATGCCGCTGAATTTAACAACGCATCGTCAGACCGGACTCTCGGCTTTGCCGACGTGTCGAAAGTTTGCATGTTGCAAAGTTTTCACCAGTGCTCAGAGCAATTTGAAATCTTGTTTAACAAGAAGAAATTTGATGCACTGCCTGCTGAGTTGAAATCGATCATTTCGATCGCAACAGAGGCGGCTTCGGCAGAAATGTCATGGAAAGCCGTTGACCGCTACTCGGCTGACTTTGTAAAACTGCAGACTGAAGACAAAGTGCGCTTCTACCAAACACCTAAGTCGATTCTTGAAGATCAACTTAAAGCTTGGGACGCGATCATTGCCAAGAAATCAGCTGAAAACGCCGACTTCAAAGCAGTGCTTGAGTCACAGCGCGAGTTTGCCCGCCGTGCAGGTCGGTGGCAGAACTTCACAAACGTTGACTACAAGATGGCGTACGACCACTACTTCGCACCCAAAAAGTCTTAAGCAGCGGCAGCGTTAAATCATAATCCGGATAGCTTTCTATCCGGATTATTTTTTGCCGATCAATCGCAGAACTAAAGCAGATCATGGATTCAAAAAAAGATTTTAAAAAACTGATGCTCGTTGTCGAT
>CALCPT010000394.1 GCA_937897265.1 uncultured Alcaligenaceae bacterium | reverse complement strand
ACGATGCGCCCCAGCTGGAGGTTGGCGTCCGTCACCGCCAGGTGCCCGCCCTTGCGGTCAGCCGGGGTGCCTTTAGGTACGACAGCAAAGCGCATGATGTTCCAGACAAATTGATTTGCGCCATAGATCTCGTTAAATGTCGGCACGTCAGTCATGTTGAAGACGCGTGACGAACTGGCAACTGCGATAGGTACCAATTGTTTGGCTTGTAAGAAGCTCTCAAATTCGCCATAAAATCCTTGCGCCACATCAACGTTACCGCCAATCAACGCAACGATGCCTGGCTTACCGCCCTGAAAGGGGACTCGTAAAAATTTTGCCCCAGTCTGGGCTTCGACCTGATCCAACAGGTATTCCCACATCGATCCGGGCACCACCGCCGCACGCACTGTACCTGGTTTATCTTTTGCTGCCTGAATAATCTCTTTGGCAGACTTACCTTTGAAAGGCCCCTCAGTTGCAGTCACCCAAGTGAGTGCGTCGCTATTAATGTACGCAATCGACTCAACATCGGCGAGCGACCATTTACCGGGGGCACGCAAAATCGCATCACCCCAGAAATTACTCGCTAGGATCCCAACCGTATAGCCGTCAGGCTTAGCCTGTGTTGCCAAATACGCGTGACCAACCATGCCAGCACCACCAACACGGTTGTTGACCAAGACCTTATCGCCGCTGGCTTTCTCAACAAACTTCGCCAAAATACGTGCGGTCAAATCCATACCGCCGCCAGCCGGATACACCACGGTGTATTCGATCGGCTGATCCGGAAATCCTTTGGGCTTGAGTTTTGCCAAAGCAGGATCCGTTTGTGCGAAGGTACCAAAGCTGAGTGCGGCCAAGAGGCCAGCGAGTACAGTTGAGATTTTTTTCATTTATAAGTCTCCCGTGGGTTGTATCGACTTGCGTTTCAAAAATACTAAGACTGCCAAAATTAAACTGCCAATAATTAGCACTGCTGCGATCGGTCGGTGGGCAAAAATCATCAAGCCATCCGGTGACATCACCATCGATTGCCGTAACGATTGCTCGAGCATTGGCGCCAGCACAAAGGCGATTAAGAACGGTGCAAACTCGTATTGCAACTTGCGCAAGACATAACCTGCAATCCCAAAGCCAATCATCACCCACAAATCAAAGATATTTTTATTTGCTGAGTAGGTGCCCACAATCGACAACAACAAAATCAACGGAAACAACACCCTATAAGGGATGCGTAAACATTGCACCCATAACCCTACCAGCGGCAAGTTAAGTAGCAACAAGAATACATTACCCACGTACAGGCTAGCGACCACGCCCCAAAACAAGTCGGGGCGTTGCGTAATGAACATGGGGCCAGGCTGCACGCCCTGCATCACCAACGCGCCCAGCAGCAAAGCGGTGACAGCATTGCCAGGGATGCCGAGGGTAAATAAGGGAATCATGCCACCCGATACGGCAGCGTTGTTGGCCGCTTCGGGGCCCGCCACACCTTCGATTGCCCCTTTACCAAAACGCTCTGGGTCTTTTGCCATTCGCCGCTCAAGCGTGTAGGACACAAACGATGCTGTCACCGGACCGCCACCTGGCACGAGCCCCAGAAAAAATCCCAAGAAACTGCCGCGCATCATGGGCTTCCAAGAAGCCTTCCAGTCGGCGAAGGTGGGCCACAGGCCTTTAATTTTTTCAGCAAGCACCTGATTTTTTGCGATTGTCTCGCAGTTCATCAAGATTTCAGAGACCCCGTATAAACCGATCACTACAGACAAAATCTCAATCCCTGCCGACAGATTGACCGTGCCCAAGGTAAAGCGATCTTGCCCGTTGACGATATCAATGCCAACAATTGCAGCCAAAAAACCTAGCGCGATCATCAGCACGCCTTTGATTTTTGAACCACCAATCATATAAAGCGTACAGACCAGTCCCAACACCATCAAGGCAAAATTTTCAGGGGGGCCAAATTTAAGCGCCACAGTTGCCAGTAAGGGCGAAAAAAATGTCAGCGCCACCAGTGATAACGTGCCGGCCACAAACGAGCTAATCGCGGCCATCCCTAGCGCCGCCCCGGCACGCCCCTGCTTGGCCATTGCATGCCCGTCTAAGGCCGTCACCACAGATGCTGCCTCGCCCGGAATATTTACCAAAATCGAGGTGGTCGAGCCACCGTACATCGCCCCATAAAAAATAGCGGCAAGCATGCCAAGCCCTGCAACGGCCGACAGCTGAAACGTCACAGGCAGTAACAAGGCCAAGGCGGCGAGGGGACCAATCCCAGGCAAAACGCCCACCAGCGTGCCAACAATGCTGCCCAGCAAACAGAAATACAGATTTTCGGCGGTAAACAACACCGAAAAACCCATCATTAAGCCATTCATTGCGTCCATCACCACCCCCAAGGGCCGCGTGGCAAATTCATGCCCAGCAAACGCCCAAACACTAGCATGACGACTGCAACCGAAACCACGGTAATGATTAACGACTCAACCAGGCGCGAGCGCTCTACGGTCTGTAGTAAAACAAAAGTGGTCAAGGCGCTTGCTACCGCAAAACCTAAATAAGGCAAGCTGGCTGCCATAGCGATCAGCCCTGCGACGACGCCACAAATTCGGCCAAGCGCCGCGGCACGTGGCCAGTCTGGATTGGGCACAGACGTGCTTGAGGCCTTGAACATCAGGCCTAACCCGCAAACCGTGATGAGCGCGCCACAGATAAACGGAAAAAACCCGCTTTCAGGTCCAAACGAACCGGTTAAGCCGAGCGACCACGAGTTCACCATGGTCGCCAGGCCAAGCAGGCACCAAAGCACATTTAAGATGCGTTCAAACATCGGCGGCACCACCAAACATCTTGTCCCCAAATTTTTATTGGCAACGCCAGCTTTTTATGCGCTGGCTTGTATGACGCAAGCGGTGTCTGTTTACATTCCTGCCAACTTCTGAAACGTCGCGCCATCGAGACCGAGTTTACTGCAAGCGGCAACCATTTCTTGCCAAGTATTGTCATCCACCGGCACGCCGTTGGCTAGGCGCTCAGCGCGTGTCAGACGTTCGGGTTCACCGGCGATACGTACGCCATCGGTACCCGCTTGGGCCGGCGAAGCCTTGACCCAGTCAATAAATGCTTTCATTTCGTGTTCAAAGACCGAGCCGTCTGACAGTTTTTTCGGATCAAAGATAATCGTCAACATGCCGTTCAACACCCGGCGCTTTCCATCGCCCTGCTCATGGGTTGTCATGCCTGCAGCCAGCGCCCCACCAAGCAACTCGCAGACAAGTGCCAAACCAAAACCCTTGTGCTGGCCAAAGGTACACAACGCACCCGCGGGCGGTTTAACCGCGTAGACCGGATTGGTTGTTGGATTGCCCTGATCATCAATCAAGTAGCCTGCGGGTAACTGTTCGCCCTTGTTATAGGCCACACGGGCCTTGCCCTGCGCAATCACGCTGGTGGCAAAATCGAGCAGCACCGGAGGTTGACCCGCAACCGGGATCCCGACACAAAAGGGGTTTGTCCCAAAGCGAGCATCTGCACCGTTCCAAGGCGCGACGATCGGGCGCGAGATCACATTCACAAAGTGAACCGAGATCAGGTTTTCGGCGACAGCCATCTCGGCCCAGGCACCAATGCGGCACAAATGGTGAGAATTACCCAGCGCCACAATACAGCTGCCATGTTGTTTGGCGCGTGCAATGCCAAGCTCCATTGCTTCGTGGCCAATCACCTGGCCAAACCCAGCCTGTCCGTCGACGCTTACCATCGCTCCACCATCCATTTGGCTGACGATGTGCGCATTCGGCTTCAAACCACCTTCAAGATACGACTCGGCGTAACGCGGCAACATGCCAACCCCGTGCGAATCGTGACCAGTCAGATTGGCTTGCACCAGATTTTCAGTCACAAGTTCGATTTCTTTGGGTTCGCTGCCAAAACCTTTCACCAAATACCGAACGGCCTCACGCAGGCGGTCAACGGGGATGCGATGGATTTGGGTCATGATGGTTTCCTTTGGGATGTCGTCGCGCGCTTGCAGCGATTATTGTTCAATGAGGCGCCTGAGAGGCTCAGGCCCTGCTTAGCTCAATCATACCGAAGTCTTTGAAGGATACGATCCAAGCCCAAGATTGAGTGCCTTAGTCAGCAGCGGCAGGTACAAAGACATGAACAAAAGGGGTGCGAGGGTTGATTTACTCGGGCAACGGGATCGAAATAATGCCTTTTACGGTCAAAGAGTCGGTATTTTGCGTCAAAAGCTAAACCGCATGGTCACGCGAGCACTGCGAAAATCTTTTTAGCCTCTCCTACCGCTTGGATTGCCTCGGACTGCGTCACCACCGAATCTAACTGATAATCCGCCTTCACGCGCTCTGATTTGAGCTCTCTTAGCCGATAAGCTGCACTGGTCCATCGCGCAGTTTTAGCCATTAACATTTTGGTAATGAGCTGTTCGTGCGAACCGCCAGCACCCTGAACATTCAACGCGTTAATCAGCGGCAGCTCGTGTTGAACTGCAACGCTGCCAAAGTGATAGGCAGAATAATACGCCCGACTGACTGCAGCCCTGAGTAAAGGC
>CALCPT010000393.1 GCA_937897265.1 uncultured Alcaligenaceae bacterium | reverse complement strand
TACGAGATACATTGGCGTGACTGGAGTTCAGACGTGTGCTCTTCCGATCTCGCCGTGGTCGGCGACGAGACGACGTGTGTTGGGGCTGTCGCGTCCGGTATACCAACCGAGTGGCCACTGGCCTTGCGTCAGTTCTTTAAGCATTTTTGTGGCGGCCTGCATATGCTCGCGCTCGGTCGCTTCGTCGATGCCTTGGTAATGTATCCACCGCAGGCCGTGTGAGGCGATTTCGTGCTGTTGTTCGAGCAGTGCCGAGGTCAGTTCAGGATGGCGTTTTAAGGCAAGGGCGACGCCAAAGACGGTCAGTGGTAGTTTGCGCCGTTCAAACTCACGCAAAATTCGCCAAGCGCCTGCGCGCGAACCATATTCATAAATCGACTCCATACTCATATGTCGTGCTCGGTAGCTTTCAGCTCCGACGATTTCTGACAGAAACCGCTCTGAGCCCGCGTCGCCGTCAAGCACGGTATTTTCGGCGCCTTCTTCGTAATTCAGCACAAATTGCAGCGCGATCTTGGCTTTGCCAGGCCAGTTGGCTTGCGGGGGTTGCGCGCCATAGCCAACGAGGTCACGTGGGTAATGTGCAGAGTAGGCCGGCTGAGCGAAAGGGTTTGGCATGATGATTTTTTATGAGTAAGCGTCAATAAATGTTTGCGGCTAGCATAAACTAGCTTGAACCTTGCGACAATACTCTTACCATGACACAACATCTTCCTGATTTTATTGAATGGCGTGCCCGCGACTTAGCGGCTCGTGTTAACGGTCAGCGGTTGACCGCCGTGCAGGTAACGCAGGCTGCTCTAGATCGTATCGCATGGGCCAATCCGCTACTGAACGCGTTTATCGATATTGATCATGTCTCGGCTTTGAAACAAGCAGCAGCCGTTGATTTGAAGATTCAGCAAGGTGCCCGTTTGCCGTTGGCGGGTGTGCCGTTCAGCGTCAAAGATAATTTATGGGTTGCAGGGCGCCCAGCAACGTACGGCTCGAAGCTTTATGCGGATCACATCGCTCCACGCGATAGCTGGTCGGTTGAGCAGCTGAAAAAACAAGGCGCGATCTGTATCGGCATCACAAACACGCCTGAGTTTGCGTGCAAAGGCGCCACAGAAAATCCCTTGCACGGCATTACGCGTAACCCCTGGAATCTAGCCTTAACCCCGGGTGGGTCGTCAGGCGGGGCTGTTGCCGGGGTTGCGGCTGGGTTAGTGCCTGTTGCGCTCGGTACCGATGCCGGAGGCTCGATTCGACGCCCGGCAGCACATACCGGGCTTGTTGGCTTTAAGTGCACTCTTGGACTGATTCCGAACCCTTGGGGGTTTCCGGATCCAAGCCACGACCTCTCATCGATTGGTGTGGTGGCACGTGATGTGCAAGACTGCGCTTTGATGCTGGATGCCTTGGTTGAGCACCATCCTAACGATCCACTCTCGCATCCGTTGCCGATGGCAATGGTCGCACCAGAACCTTTCACTCACGCGCTTAACGCCCAACCTGATCGCACACTCAGAATTGGCTTTACGATGGATTTAGGGTGTGGGTTTGCCATTGATGATGACGTGGCGCTCGCGATTGAGGGTGCCGTGCAACAGCTACGGCGTGCTGGTTGGAAGATCGATATTTCGCACCCAGCGTGGCCGCCTAAGACCAACGAATATCCGCTGTTGGCACAGCAACAAGCGGGCTTAGCGGCACTGTTCGGACAAGCCTATCAAGAGGCACCACAGATTTTTGATAGAGACATTGGGGTGCAAATCGAAGCCGGGCAAAAGGCGACAGGCCCGATGATTGCTGGCTTGTCGTTGCAGCGTAATAAGTTGCGCGAGGCCTTTAACACGTACTTTAATTCGTATGACTTGTTGCTGTGCCCCACGGTACCTGTCGAGCCTTGGGGTTGCGAAGGCCAACCGCCGAATATGATTGGTGGCAGGCCTGCCACGCCACGCGGGCATGCCCCGTTTACGCCCTTGTTTAATTACTGTGATGCGCCGGCCCTATCTGTGCCTTGCGGGTTCGGTAAAAATGGATTGCCTCTTGGCCTGCAGATCGTAGGGCCGCGTTATGGCGACTTGCGGGTCTTGCAGTTTGGCCTTGAGGTGCAGAAAGTGCTCAATCTTAAGATGAACTCGCCAATGGTGTTGGCGCAGACCGAGCAGGATTATGCCCAAGCTTCACGATGAGGGTCTGCTCGAAATATCGTGGCTTGTTTGTATGGCTCTTATGTTCGTTACTCGGTTGCGGTATGAGTAACGTCGCCGCCTCTCAACGTTTGCCTGCGGGCTTTGTGTATGTTGATCAAGTGGTGCCTGACATTCGCACCGAGTTGAGCTATCGACTTGCCGACAATTTTGTAGGCACTACCGTCGATGGTTACGCGGGGACGCGCGCGATCTTGACGCAACAAGCTGCACAGGCGCTGGCGAGGGTACAGGCAGAGCTTCGAGGGCAGGGGCTCGGTTTGCTTATCTTTGACGCCTATCGTCCACAACGCGCTGTGAATCATTTTGCACGCTGGGCGAAAGACTTGTCGGCTACCGAAATGAAGCAGCGTTATTACCCTGAGGTTGAGAAAACTGAGTTGTTTTCGCAAGGCTATATTGCGGCGCGCTCTGGCCACAGTCGCGGCAGCACCGTTGATTTGACGTTAGTCAGTCTGTCGCCGCCTTTTCAGCAATTTGATATGGGAACCGTCTTTGATTTTTTTAGCCCAAAGTCTTGGCTTGGTGCTGCGGGTTTAAGTGCTTCGCAAGAACACAATCGTGCACTGCTTCAGCAAACGATGAAGAAGTTTGGCTTTACGCCTTACAGTAAAGAGTGGTGGCACTTTACGCTTCAGCCAGAACCGTTTCCTGAAACGTATTTTGATTTTGAAATCCGCGATGATTTAACGTTGCGCTAACGAAATTCGTGCGGTGTCTTAGATGACGCTGGCGCTGATAACGACTTTGATGAGTTGTATTGCGACGGCAAAGGCGTCGCGCGCGACCTGTGTATGGCCGAGATTCATTCTTATGAGGCCTTGTTGAGTGGTTGTGATGAAGCCACACAAAACTTCCATGCACTCGAAAAGGCCGAGCCGCAGGGTTTCGTAAGACTAAATAATTTTTAGCTATCCGAGCTTTGCGCTTTAAGACCTCGGGTGCCTTGACGGGAAGGGGTTCAAGACGCTGTGCGAGCTAAGGTTCCATTCAGTCAAACGCTTTGATCCTACGAGGAGAACTTAGCGCTACCTGTGTAAAATCCTTATCTAATCGAGAACAATTTATTTTTCTGTCGTCTGGCACATCCCGCTTGCAGACTGATCGGATAAAAAGTGATGAATTGCCCAACCCCTAGATAAGGTCTGATCTGCATGGCTGGTCAACTGCTCGTTAGTGGAAATCCGCAAAATTACAGCGCGATCGGAGAGGCTGGGCAACCTATTTATTCGGTTGCCTTTCAGCTCAGAGAAGCGGTGCGACTGAAAGCGGGTGCTGAAGTTGCCGGTTGTTTGGCGATCCCGCAACGCAACGAGCAAGGCAATGTGATCGACTGGTATGCGCCTGAGCGGGGGGATGTCGTGCCGTGGTCTGCCGCGACACCAGAAGAGCGCGAACATGCTCTGATCATGCTAGACGCGGCACAACGCAAGCTCGACGAGGCAGTGCGTCTGCTTGACAGCACCGAACCGCGTACTGAACAAGCCATACGCGAAAAGAAAACCGTGCTGCCCCTGCTGAATAAGATCTTTTTCTTTCCGGATTCTAATTTTATTTATCTGGTGAACGGCAAACCTGTTGTCACGTTTTGGGGATTTAATGTGCAGGGTGCAACCCTGCCTAGTGATCCCTTTGTGAGCTTAAGGCCTGTTGCGCCGGCGCCTGTTGCAGCGCAACCGATTGTGCCCACCAAACGCCGCGCGTGGTGGTGGTGGCTTCTGTTGTTATTGTTGTTGTTATTGCTCGTGTTGTTCGCTTTGCGAAGTTGTGGCGCGCCGCCTTGGCTGTTGCAAGCGGTGCCGCGACTTGAGCAGCTGCAGCCTGCGCCTGACGAAGTCGTAGCGCCTCGACCCACTACAGGTATGTCCGTGACGCCCACAAACCCGACCAACAAGCCTGAGACGTTGCCTGAGCAGCGCGTTGCAGTTCCTGGTCGTGTCGGTGTTCAAGCAGACGGCACAACCATCATTACCGACGGTGGTGGCAACGCGAACACTGGGGTTGCGTCACCTCCGGCAAATATAGAGCCGGTGGCTACTGGGGCAGAGCGGCGCGACAACGCGACTGTTACGCCAGACAACACGGGCTCTGCAGCAGTCACGAATACTCAAGAGCCTGTGACTGCAGCACCGAACGCGTCGCTGCCAACCGGGCGTCAGGGTGAAAACACTCAGCCAGAGCTTAACGCCACAACGCCGCAACCCAATGCCGCTAACGGCACGAATAGCCCAACTCCTGTTCCCAACGCTGCAACGCCGAACCTTAATAGTCAAACGCCTGGCTCTGGTGCGAATAGTCAACTTGGCAATCCAATGTTGATTCCGGATTCTGCGCTGAATAGCGGTTCGACTCG
>CALCPT010000392.1 GCA_937897265.1 uncultured Alcaligenaceae bacterium | reverse complement strand
GCTTGCCAAGCGTTATCCCGAGGTCATTGACTTTACGAGCCAGCTTGGTTGGGACAAGATGATCTTATTAGATGTGCAAGTGCTAGAGTTGCCAAGCTCGCGCATGCATGAGTTGGGAGTTCGCTGGGATCCGACTTCGCAGGGCGGCGTTCAAACAGGTCTAGCTTGGGAGGGAGGCTCTACAGCGCTGATGCAGCGGCCAGGCGAGGCGGGTCTGGCATTGCCATTCCCCCTGCCGCAAGCGGCTGGCTACTTGGGTCTGAATGCCTTGCTGTCTGCCCGATTGGCGGCCTTATCCAAGTCTGGCGAAGCCGTCGTGTTGGCGCAACCTCAGCTGCTTGCGCGAAGCGGATCGACTGCCAGCTTTTTGGCCGGTGGTGAGGTTCCCTATGCGTCGGTGGATAAAGATGGAAAATCCACCACGACGTTCAAAAAATACGGCGTCTCGCTAAACATTACCCCGCATGCAGATCGTAACGCGGCGATTCGCTCGCGGATTGAAATTGAAGTGAGCTCGGTAGACACCACAATTACGGTGCCGGGTGGCCCAGCTTTAAAAATTAGAAAGGCGTCGACTGAGTTCAATGTGCGCTCTGGGCAAACCTTGGTGTTGGGTGGTTTTATTTCGCGGGAGCGCGCTCGAGATCAAGACGGTTTACCTGGTTTGACGGGGATTCCGTTATTGGGTGGGTTATTTGGCGTCAAACGCGAGCAAGAGCGTCACACCGAGTTGGCAATTTTTGTGACTCCGATGATTGTTGACCCTCGAGATCCAGGCCTCGCGGCGCGCGTCGCTAACGCTCAGAGTGTTTTGCAAGACTCGTTTCCGGCTAGTCCAATGCTCAATACACCGCTCAACGCACCACCCAGCATGCCGCCCAGCGCCCTTGAAGCGCTTGAGTCGCAGGCGCCGCCCAGCGCGGTGCAAACTCTGGGCCAATGGGAGTCTGACTCGGATGCGACTCAGGCCATGACAAACCCCTTGTCACAATGGGAGGACGCTCCAGTCTCATCGCATCGTTAGTCATTTTTTTTGCATTGTCAGAAAAGGAGAGGAATTGATTGAACTTGATTTGTTTTTTGAAGATGGCACTCGCCGGCATGGGCGCTTCGAGGTGCCTCTGGTGATGGGTCGCGCTTCGGATTGCGGTATTCAGGTCTCGCACTGGCGCGTTGCGCGACAACATCTACGGATTTCACACGCTGATGATGGTTATCACGTTGATGACCTTGGTTCAATTTTAGGCACGCGTGTGAATGGCAACCGCATTACTCGTTATGGCCCGCTTAAAAAGGCCGACGAAATTGTTGTGGGTCCGTGCTTGCTGCGACTGGCTTCACAGACAGCTCACTCGGCAGCTATCAAGAGCGTCTGCAGCGAAGGTACGCCCGCAGAATTAGGTAAGCTGAAGCGGCCTGCAGAGCCGGGCGGGGTCGCGCCGGAGTTGAGTCCTTTTGTGTTTGAGAAGGGCGCTTTTGCTTTAAACGGCCAGCCAACAAAAAGTACTGATACTAGCGACACGCAAACTGCTGCACAAACTTCGTTGAATGGTCACGGACCACGTGAGGCGAGCGCACCACAGTATCCAGAGTCATCGGCTATTGCTCAGCAAGAACTCCGCCAAGAGCTTCGGGCTGGCCTAATTCAAGCATTTGATTTGCGACGTAACGACGTGGGTGCTGTTTCAGAGACGGCCTTGAAGGCAAATGCACTCGCGTGCGTGACTGAGTTGCTAGACAAACGACGTTTGCCACTTAGCGAGGTGCAACGCAGCAGAATCCTCAAGCTCGTTGTCGATGAAGCCATCGGGCTAGGCGTGATTGAAGAGTTGCTTGAAGACGCGGCAGTCACTGAAATCATGGTAAATCGTTTTGATGACATCTATGTTGAAATTGGTGGACAGCTCTCCAAACATCGACTTCAATTTAGTAGCGAACAGGCCGTGCGAAGTGTGATTGAGCGTATTGTGTTTCCGCTCGGTCGCAGAATCGATGAGGCCTCCCCGATGGTTGACGCACGTTTGCCGAATGGCTCACGCCTTAACGCGGTGCTACCCCCAGTTTCTGTTAGAGGGGCAAGCTTTACGATTAGAAAGTTTCCGCAAAATCGCCTGCAAATGCAAGACTTGGTTGATCTTCAAGCCTTGCCTGCAGCGTTAGCCGAGTTTTTACGCCTGTGCGTTGAGCGCCGTTTAAATATTCTGGTATCAGGTGGTACGGGTTCAGGTAAAATGACCTTGCTCAACGTGTTGGCAGGGTTTGTTGATCCGGGACAGCGGATTGTGACGATTGAGGATTGTGCCGAATTGTTGATCGCTCATCCTCATGTCGTCACGCTAGAGGCGAGGCAAGCAAATTCTGAAGGGCAGGGCGCAATCACCATTCGTGATCTAGTCAAAAACGCTTTACGCATGCGTCCCGACCGTATTGTGATTGGCGAAGTGCGTAGCGCAGAAGCGATTGATATGTTGGCGGCAATGAATACCGGGCACGATGGCTCAATCACGACCTTACATGCCAATAGCCCACGCGATGCGTTATCGCGACTAGAGACGATGGTACTTAGTGGTAATGCGGGGTTGCCATTGCAAGCAATACGCGAGCAAATTGGCTCGGCACTGAGGTTGATTGTGCAGCAGACCAGATTGCCCGATGGTCGAAGGGTGATTACGGGGTTGGCAGAAATATCCGGAATCGAGTCTGGCACCATTCAAACACAACAATTGGTCAGGTTCGACGCCAGGCGTCAACGCCTGACCGGTGCGGGCTTGCGTCCCTCAGTCTTTGATGACGTGGGCGTGCAACCTGAGCCAGCGATCATGAATTGGTTTCTACAGACATGAGTTCATTGGCTTTAGTGTGCGGCTGCCTGTCGATTGCAACGGGCGTATGGCTTGGGCAGTGCCTTTTTTTGAGGGCATCGCAACAATACCGCCTGCGTCTGACAGAGCAAGCACGTGCCGAACTGTCAGATCTGTTTGTCTTTGTCGACACAACGCACTTGTGGCCCACACTGGTCTGCGTGTCGGTGGGGGCCAGTCTGCTGCTTTGGTTACTGACGCAAAGCATCGTGTTTGCAATAGGTGTTGGCGGTGCGAGTTTTGTATTGCCTCGGATTCTTCTCAAGCGCGCTGTGCGCAAGCGGCAACAACGTTTTGATTGGCAACTACCAGAGCTTCTGTTGTCGCTATCAGGGGCATTGCGTGCCGGGTCAGGATTATCGGTAGCGTTAAAACACATCGCTCAACAAGCTAGCCCCCCACTGTCGCAAGAGTTTGGGCTAGTCTTGCGCGAGCAACGAATGGGGGTTGAATTGCCTTTGGCGCTGAATCATCTTTATCAACGTATGCCGTCTGAAAGTGTTGAACTCGTGACGACCATGTTGATCGTCGGCACACGCTCTGGTGCCTCGTTAGCGGATCTGCTTGAACGACTATGCACCAACCTGCGGGCGCGTCAGCATCTTGAAAGAAAAATCGATGTCATGACGACACAGGGAAAGATGCAAGCTTGGGTAATGGGTGCACTACCGATTGTGCTATTGCTAGTGTTAGGCCAAATTGATCCGCTGTCGGTGCATTTGCTACACAGTACTTCGGTGGGGCAGGCGGTGCTGGCGACTGTATGCATACTCGAGTGCCTTGGCGTTTTCGCTTTGCGCCGCATTCTTGCTATTCATGTTTAGCTTGATGGTTTGGCTTGCTTTGCTCTCGGGCGCTTTTGCCGTTACGGCGGCATTGTTTGTGGGGGTTCGCGTTTTGTTGGCGAACGCTCATGAAATCCGTCGCACTAGCCTAACTGCGGCAATCACCTCATGGCTAAAAGGTGGGTTCTTTAGCCCGTTATTGAAATGGCTTGGGCGTTGGCTGTTACCCTTTATTACCTGGAACCAGCGGCATATGTTGAAGCAATTGCTCGTTCGCAGTGCGTCAACCGACTTAGATTACGCGCAGATTTTCGCCGCACGGGTGCTGCTAGCGCTTCTAGCCTTTATTGTGTATTGGAGTTCTGTCGAGATCAGCGTCATCCCTGGGGAAGCATCGCGTGCTGAGTTTTTGGTCAACAGTTCATTGAGTATTTGCTTGGCTGTAGGGTTTTGGTGGTTGCCAATCGTTTGGCTCAGGCGTCACTATCAGCTAAGGCTCATTGCGATTGAACGCGCATTACCCTTTTTTTTGGATATGGTTGGGCTTGGGCTAGGCTCGGGTCACAATCTGCAGGCGTCACTACAACTTGCCTGCGATCATTTGAAGGACGGGGCGCTCAAGACTGAGTGGCTGCAGACGTTGGGCGATATTCGAACCGGCGTTGGGCGCAGCGAAGCGCTTAGGCAAATGAGCTCACGTATTGAATTGAGTGCCTTGCGGCAACTGCTCTCGGCGTTGATTCAGGCAGAGTTGTTAGGACAAGGGATGGCGCAGATTGTGGTGGTCTATGGCGCACAGCAGCGTGCTCACCGCTTGATGAGTGCTGAAAAACTGGCGTTACAGGCGCCGGTCAAGATGTTGTTTCCAGATCGGAAGAGCACACGTCTGAACTCCAGTCACGCC
>CALCPT010000391.1 GCA_937897265.1 uncultured Alcaligenaceae bacterium | reverse complement strand
CGCGACTTAGTACCCGGCGTTAGTTTTTTCATGAGTCTGCCGGGCAAAAAAAGCACCCTGGCGTTTGACTTAATGATTGATACCGCTCGCCGTCTGGCCTATGAGCTGCAAGCCGATTTATTAGATGCCAACTCCCAAGTATTGACTCAGGCAGAGCTCGATCAGTGGCGTGAAGCCGTGGTGTCCTACGAACGCCAACAATATCAGTCGTTATGAGCGTCATACCCTTGGCCGACGCGGCGCAGCGTCTGAAGCAGCTGCGTGAACAACTGCATGCACATGCCCAAGCGTATTATGTCGATGACGCACCGACCCTGCCGGATGCCGACTATGACGCGCTTTACCGAGAGCTTTTAACGCTCGAGGCCTCTTTTCCCAGCCTGGTGACCGCTGACTCTCCCAGTCAGCGCGTGGGCGCAGCAGCGGATACGGCATTTTCGTCGGTCAAGCACGATGTACCCATGTTGTCTTTAGACAATGTCTTTTCCGAGACCGAGCTTCAGGATTTTGATCGTCGTCTACGCGAGCGCCTGAATTGGGAAGTCGCTGTTGGGCTGCCCTACATCTGTGAGCCTAAGTTCGATGGCCTAGCCGTAACGCTGCATTACCGTCACGGTCAATTGGTGAAAGCAGCGACGCGTGGCGATGGCAGCAGTGGCGAAGACATTACCGCTAATGTCCTGACGATCGCGACGGTGCCTAAGCGGTTGGCCGGTGAAAATCTGCCTGAACATCTAGAGATTCGGGGTGAGGTACTCATGCCCCGTGCCGGTTTCTTAGCATTAAATGAACGGCAGTTAGCGGCCGGGGAAAAAGTGTTCGCTAATCCTCGTAACGCCGCTGCCGGTGCATTGCGTCAGCTCGATGCACGCATCACCGCGCAGCGACCCTTGGCCTTTTATGCCTATGCGTTGGCGGCCATTTCGGGGGCTGCTTGGCCCAGCACCCACAGCCAAACCCTGCGCTGGTTCAAGTCCTTGGGTTTTGTGATAGCCGATGAAGTGTGTTTAGGCCATGGCCCCATGTTTGTGCAGCAGGCGTGGCAAACGCTCCTAGACTCTCGCGACAGCCTGCCGTTTGATATTGATGGCATGGTCGTAAAAGTGGATGACCGTCGCTTACAACAAGATGTGGGCTTTGTTGCGCGCGCGCCGCGCTGGGCCGTGGCCTATAAGTTCCCCGCGCAAGAAGTCAGTACCACGCTAGAGGCGATCGACTTTCAAGTCGGTCGTACAGGCGCGCTCACACCTGTCGCTCGTTTACGTCCTGTGAATGTGGCGGGTGTGGTGGTCAGTAATGCCACCCTGCATAACATGGATGAGGTTCAGCGTTTGGATTTACGTCCGGGCGACACGGTGGTGATTTACCGCGCAGGCGATGTCATTCCGAAAGTGATGCGGCGTTTGGATGATGAAGCGCATGCTCATCGGCTCGTTGTGAGTCTGCCGTCGGCGTGTCCGGTGTGCGGTTCTGCCGTCATGCGCCCTGAGGGTGAGGTGATTGCGCGCTGCAGTGCAGGTCAGTTTTGTCCCGCACAACGTAAAGAAGCGATCCGTCATTTTGCCAGTCGACGCGCTATGGATATCGACGGCTTAGGCGAAAAGTGGATCGATCTGATGGTCGATGCTGGCTTGGTCAACTCCACCGCCGATATCTATCGCTTAACGCAAGAGCAACTCCTAAGCCTGCCGCGAATGGCTGAAAAATCGGCCAATAACCTACTGGCAGCTATCGCGACTAGTCGTGAAACCACCTTGGCACGGTTTATTTACGCGCTGGGTATCGCCAATGTGGGCGAGGCGACGGCAGAGGCATTTGCTCGACAGTTTGGACGCTGGCAAGCCTTTCAAGAGGCAGATGAAGCCGCACTGTTGGCTACGCCTGATGTGGGGCCTGTGGTGGCGCAGTCCGTCATGAGCTATCTGCGTGAGCCGCATAATGTGTCGGTGATTAATGCCTTAATGGCCGCGGGGGTTCGTTGGCCTGACCAAGCTGCAGCGCAGGACTTGCCGCAGCCTTTACTAGGGCAGACTTGGGTGCTGACCGGCACCTTGTCTACGCTGAGTCGGGACGAGGCGGGCGCTCACTTGAAAACCCTGGGCGCAAAGGTCAGTGGCAGCGTTTCCGCGAAAACGCATGTGCTGGTGGCGGGCGAAAGTGCTGGCTCAAAGCTCACGAAGGCGCAAGAACTAGGCGTTACCGTGTGGTCTGAGGAGCAACTGCTGAGCTTGCTACGAGAACATCAATGATGCGCGTATCTAAGCTAGGTAAGGGCGTTTTGTTGCTGCCCTTACTCACGCTAATGGCCTGCAGCTCCATGCCTTCGCCACCACGTAATGCACTGAATTTATGTGCGGTGTTTGCAGAGAAACAAACTTGGCAAAGTCCTGCTGTTCGCACTGAACGACGTTGGGGAATTCCGGTCTCGGTGTTGATGGCCACGATGTACCATGAGTCTTCGTATCGCGCCGATGCAAGACCTCCCCGACGATATTTTTTGGGCATTTTTCCCGGATCAAGACCCAGCACGGCTTATGGGTACTCGCAAGCCTTAGATGGTACGTGGGACGAATATGTGTCGAAGAATTCACGCTGGTTTGCTAGTCGTGATGAGTTTGATGATGCCATCGACTTCATTGGCTGGTATCACAACCTGAGTACGCGAGAGATTGGCATTCGTGCCGATGATGTCTACAACCTGTACCTGGCCTATCACGAAGGTCGCGGTGGGTTCACACGTAATACCTATCTGGCAAAACCTTGGCTAGTTAGGTACGCAG
>CALCPT010000390.1 GCA_937897265.1 uncultured Alcaligenaceae bacterium | reverse complement strand
GATGCTTTTGCGCTAGCTGTTACCGGCGATCGAGCGCCCATGATGTTGTCGTTGCGCGAAGATTTGCGCTCGCGCCTGGGTTGGGATCTCGTGTTTCGCCTTGACCCGTTGTCTGATCAAGAAAAATTCGAAGCAATACAAACATATGCTCAACGACAGGGCTTACCACTGTCTCCTGAAGTGCTTGACTGGACATTGACACATTATTCACGCGACATTCGTCAACTGTTTGCCCTTGTCGACGCACTTGACCGTTATTCGTTGTCAAAGCACCGCAGCGTCACTGTGCCGCTCTTGCGCTTAATGCTTGCAGACCGAGAATTTTTGCAGTCCTCTATTCCTTTTGCCTGACTTTTTACGTTGTTACCGACACCTACTCATGACTAGCCAACGCCTAGCCCTCTTTGATCTGGATCACACACTGCTGCCACTCGACAGCGATCACCAATGGGCTGAATTTCTTGCTAAATCGGGACGCGCCGGAGATCCAGTTCAAGCGCTGGCACGAAACGAAGACTTAATGAACCGCTATAACGCGGGTGATCTGACGGCTGAGCAGGCCGCAGAATTTATGCTGGGCTTGCTTGCCGCACACCCACCTCATTTGCTAGCCGCGTGGCACGAAGAGTATATGCAGCGCGTCATACGCCCGGCTATGACAGAGCAGGCACTGGCGATTGTGCAGAAGCATCTTGCGGCAGGCGATCTCTGCGCCGTGGTTACGGCAACCAACAGTTTTGTCACGGCACCAATTGCGCGTGCGTTTGGCGTGCCAACCTTGATTGCCACCGAACCCGAATACCTTGCCGGCCAGTACACCGGGAAAATCCACGGCACGCCAAGCTTTAAACATGGCAAAGTGCTGCGCGTCAATGCGTGGCTTGCCACCTTGAACCGAAGCTTGAAAGATTTTGACGAATCCTACTTCTATAGCGATTCGATCAATGACCTGCCTCTACTTGAGGTGGTGACCCATCCAATCGTCACCAACCCAAGCCCCAGTCTGCTCAAAGTTGCTCAAGAACGCAACTGGCCAGTCTTAAATATCTTCACCTCGCTGGCCGATCATAAATCCTAATGATTACAGATACTCTCAAACGCTTTGTTGGCAAACTCTTTGGTCAACGTTCATCGGGCTTACAACGTATCAGCCGCGATAAACACGGCATCGATCGGCGCAACGTCTCGCGCCACGCCATCAAAGTCTGCGAGGTGCTGCAACACGAGGGTTACCAAGCCTACATCGTGGGCGGTGCCGTACGAGATCTCATTGTAGGACTTGAGCCCAAAGATTTTGACGTTGCCACCAACGCGACACCCGAACAAGTTCGGCCGTTGTTTAGACGCGCACGCATCATCGGACG
>CALCPT010000389.1 GCA_937897265.1 uncultured Alcaligenaceae bacterium | reverse complement strand
ATAACCGCCCTGCTGATTTGATGGTAGGGATTCATCTTTGCCGAGGAAATTACCGCAGTACATGGTTTGCCGAAGGTGGTTATGAGCCAGTTGCCGAAATTCTTTTCAACGAAATCAATGTTGACCGTTATTTGCTCGAATATGACGATGAGCGTTCAGGCGATTTTGCTCCACTTCGTTTCATGCCAAATAACAAAAAGGTAGTTTTGGGAATTATTTCATCAAAAAAGCGTGAACGCAAGTTGTACCGCGTTTGACCGTGCAACATACGACTTTGGGCCAAACTAAAGTAAAGCCGCTCGCGTGCACGCGTAATCGCCACATACATCAAACGGCGCTCTTCTTCGAGCCCCGATTGTTCGAGGATACTGTTTTCGTGCGGAAACAGCCCCTCTTCTAAGCCGGTAATAAAGACGGCATCAAACTCAAGCCCCTTAGCGGCGTGCACCGTCATCAGTTGCACGGCGTCTTGACCGGCCTGCGCCTGATTATCCCCTGCTTCCAGCGAGGCATGCGACAGAAACGCTGTCAAAGGTGACAAGCCACCGTAACCAGCTTCCGTCGAGGCAAATGAGCCGTCTGAGAGGCCCGCGCTTGCACCTTGAAGATCAACGCCTACCACCTGGGCTGAGGGTTGTCGCAGGTCTGACTCGGCGATCGTTGCATCGAGGGCACCGCCTTGAGTCTCGGATGCGATGACAACACCTGCAGGCAACCCCGAAACGTTTGCCTCAGAGGCGAAGGCCGCAGCGGCAGACACGAGCTCGTTCAAGTTTTCAATTCGATCAGCGCATTCGCGATCTTGTTGATAATGTTCGATCAAACCGCTTTGCGCAATCACATGCTCGACCATTTCTGGCAAGGGTAAGTCACGCGTTTCTTGAGCTAGGCGTTGAATCATCAACACAAACTGAGCAAGGTTTGAGCCACCTTTGCCGGGGACTCGCGCCACGGCGCCTGCCAGGCTTGTGTCGAAGGCCTTGGCCTGATCGCCAAGTTGCTCAAGCGTGCGTGCGCCGATCCCTCGCGGCGGAAAATTCACCACCCTCATAAACGAAGTATCGTCATTGGCATTAGCCATCAAACGCAAATATGCGAGTGCGTGCTTAACCTCTTGGCGCTCAAAAAAGCGCAAACCACCGTAAACCTTGTAGGGTACGCCCGCTGAAAATAAACCATGCTCAATCACGCGCGACTGAGCGTTACTGCGATAGAGCACGGCGATCTGGCTGCGATCACGCCCATCAGAGATCAGCCCCCTAACCTCATCCACAAGCCAGCGTGCCTCAAGCAAATCGGTTGGTTGTTCAACCACCCTAATCTGCTCGCCCTCACCTTGCTCGGTCCAAAGATTTTTACCTAAACGCCCATCGTTATGACTAATCAGCGCATTCGCAGCATCAAGGATGTGGCCAAACGAGCGATAGTTTTGTTCAAGGCGAATGACTGTGCCATGCGCGTAGTCGCGCTCAAAGTCAGCCATGTTGCCAACATTCGCACCGCGAAACGCGTAGATCGATTGATCGTCATCGCCCACCGCAAACATGATGGCGCCACCACCGGCTAACAACGTGAGCCATTTATATTGCAAGGTGTTGGTGTCTTGAAACTCATCAACCAAAACGTGCCGGAACCGGCGCTGATAGTGCGAGCGAATAGGTTCATTGCGCGACAGTAGTTCGTACGCACGCAGTAACAACTCAGGAAAATCAACCACCCCCTCGCGCTGGCATTGCGTCTCGTACAGGGTGTAGATCTCTATCATGCGTCGACGAAAACTATCAAACGCTTCAACATCGCCTGGACGCTGACCCTCTTCTTTTGCACCGTTGATAAAACGTTGTACATCGCGCGGAGGATATTTTTCGTCGTCGATCGCGTTTGCTTTTAATAAGCGCTTGATCGCAGCGAGTTGATCTGCTGTATCTAAAATCTGAAAGGCTTGAGGCAAACCCGCATCGCGATGATGCGCCCTGAGCATGCGATTACATAGGCCGTGAAACGTACCGATCCACAAGCCGCGCGGATCAATCGGCAAGATTGCAGACACCCTCGCAAGCATTTCACGCGCGGCTTTATTGGTAAAGGTGACTGCGAGCAGACCTTGTGGGCTGACTTGGCCCGTTTGAATCAGCCAAGCCATCCGTGTGGTGAGCACACGCGTTTTACCGCTACCCGCCCCCGCCAGTACCAACGCATGCTGTGCCGCTAGTGTGACCGCCTCGCGCTGAGGTGCGTTAAGTTTGTCGATCATGCCGCATAGCGGCGTAGGCGTAAGGCGAACTCTTCGAGGCTAGCGATGCCGCTTTGCTGCGCGCGCTGGCACCAACTCTGCAAATCATGCAGGAGTTGTTCACTGGAAGCTGAAGAGCTATCCCAGAGCTTGGCAAGATCGTGGCGCATTTGCACCATGGTTGCCAGTGCAGCTGTTTGCGAGAGGGCTTGATCGATGCGTGCACGCTCGACCGCGGGAAGGGTTTCGTCGCCACGTCCAAGCCAATGCGTTGCCGCAGCAAGCGCCTCAGTGTGGTTCGTATCTTGGGCGGTGGTCGTCGAAGTTTTTAAGCGTGTCAGCTCTGCGCGACAGGCGGCTTTCATGATGCTCGTGTAGCGCTCAAGAATCTCAAAGCGGTGGGCAATCACACCCTGCAAGGTGCGCGCATCAACCCCAGTTTTACCCGTCGCTTCAAGCCTCAAGCGAGGTGCGACCTTTTTAACCTTGGCCAGCCCAACCGCCTGCAAGCCCAAGATATACACCCAACCAATATCGAGCTCGTACCACTTGCTTGAAAACTTTGCCGAGGTACCAAAAGCATGGTGATTGTTATGAAGCTCTTCGCCGCCAATCAAAATGCCGATCGGAAACACATTGGTGCTGGTATCAGGCGAAGCAAAATTGCGATAGCCAAAGTAATGACCGACCCCGTTAACCACACCTGCGGCCCAAAACGGGATCCAAGCCATTTGCACAGCCCAGACCGTCAAGCCCAACGCACCAAACAACGCAACGTCAATGACCAGCATGATCAGGATGCCGCGGGCGCTGTAACGCGAGTAAATGTGCTTTTCGACCCAGTCGTCGGGTGTGCCGTGACCAAACTTGGCCAGGGTTTCTGCATTTTTAGATTCGTGCCGATACAGTTCTGCACCGCTAAACATCACTTTATTGATGCCGTAAATCATTGGCGAATGTGGATCACCTTCGCGTTCGCAACGCGCGTGGTGTTTGCGGTGAATCGCCACCCATTCTTTTGTCACCATCCCGGTGGTCAGCCACAACCACAAACGGAAAAAGTGCATAACAATCGGATGCAGATCAAGACCACGATGAGCCTGGCTACGATGTAAAAAGATCGTAACTGCCGCGATCGTGACATGGGTGAGACCCAGCGTGATCAAGGCGACTTGCCACCACGAAGCCTGCAACAAACCGCCAGCAACAAAAGAAATGATTTCGTTCATATAGAGATAGACCGCCTAAGACAATGTAGTCCTAGGCATTTTAGCCTAACCAAGCGGTTTGCTTCGAGCCTTACCGCAAGGTTTTTGCGCAAAATCAAGCGACTAAGTCTTTTTTCCTCGGCCTGCAGTCTTGCTGGCTCTTGGCTTTTTTGCCGGCTTGGCCGACTCAGAATCCTCTGCCTCGGATTCGTTTTGATACTCGGGATTTAAACCATCTTTGGCCAGAAAGGCGGCAAAGGCGTCAATCGCCGAGGCTGGCGCAGGCGACACGCCCGGCGCAACATTTGCCGACTTAATCGTCTTCACGTCCTCACGCACCAAAGTATCGGATGACTCCGCCGCACCGGCGCTGTCGGTCTTTTTCGCTCTCACCGCTCTGGCTTTTTTCTCAACCGGCTTCGCTGCCTCGAATGCCTCGACCGCCAGCACTGATTCGGCTGATTCGGCTGACTCAGCAACTCCGGCCTCTACGACGGGTTCGACCTTCTTGCGCGGCTTGGCCTTGGCAACTTTCTTAGGTGCGCCGCTGGCATCACTGTCGTCAGCTGACTTGACCGCGTCTGCCGCCGAGACAGCTTGCCCCTCAGTTTCGACCTCAGGCTCGCTTGCGATCGCGGACACCGACTCGACTTTGGCGTGCGACTCGATCGTGGAATCTGACTCGATCTTAAAATCTGACCCTGTCTTGGCGCTTGGCTTCCCCTTGACCGCAGCCGCGGCCTCTGCCTCAGGCGAGGCCACGCTGCCGGCTTTGCGGCGCTCGAACACCGCAGCAAAAAAACCGTCGGTGCCATGCACATCGGGTCTCAGATTCAAATAAGGTCCCTCTAGCTGCAAAGGCGTACGTGCTGCAAGCAACTGTGCAGCGTCAATCAGCTCAAAATCTGGATGTTCTGCCAAAAAGCGCTCGGCTTGGGCCTGATTTTCTTCAACCAGTACGCTGCACGTGGCGTACACCAAACGCCCACCTGGGGCGACACATCGCGAAGCGCTCGCCAAAATACGGGCCTGTAAAACCGTCAGTTCTTGCAAACTTTGCACCGACTGGCGCCATTTCAAGTCAGGGTTTCGGCGCAACGTACCAATACCGCTGCACGGAGCATCGACTAAGACTCGCTGGGCTTTACCCGCCAAGCGCCGCACACGCGTGTCGTTTTCGTGTTCGAGCACCACTGGCACAATATTTGACAAACCACTGCGTGCAAACCGAGGCTTGGCTTTGGCCAACCGCGTTGCTGAAACGTCTAAGGCGTACAAGCGCCCAGTCGAGCGCATCAACGCACCCAACAGCAAGGTTTTACCACCCGCACCGGCACAAAAATCAATGACCATCTCGCCACGCTTTGGCCCAACCAACAAGGCTAGCAGTTGACTTCCTTCGTCTTGCACCTCAATCAAGCCATGCTCGAACTGATGCCATTTATTCATCGTGGGTCGGCCCGTCAAGCGAATCCCCCAAGGCGAATAAGGCGTGGCAACCGGCGCATGTCGCACCGCATTGCCACGCGCCAGATCAGCCAGCATGTCATCGCGCTCAGCCTTCATGGGGTTGACGCGAATATCCAGTGCAGCAGGTTGATTCAAGGCCTGAGCCAATTGCTCAAGATTAGGCATATGTTGCAGGCGGTCAAACAACCAATCAGGCAGGCTGGTGCGTACTTCAACCGCCAACGATTGCTCGTCAATTTGGGCGATACGGTCGAGCCAGGCAATTTCGCCCGGATCCAGCACCTCGCGCACGCGACCATTGTCAATCATCACAATGGCGCCCAGAATCGCCAGACGCCGCACCGCATTGCCCACCCCACTTTCAGCGAGTTGCCGGTAGCGACGCAAATTACGCAGCACGTCGTACACCACCTCGGCCACTTCAGCGCGATCACGTGGGCCCAACTTTGGATGCGCACGAAACCAATGCGACACAACCGAGTCTGCTGCAAAGCGCCACGTCAACACCTCATCGAGCACTTGCCGAATTTGGTCTAATCGAATCGTCATTGGCGGCAAACGAGGCTTCACACGCCCCGTATAGGTTGACTGCTGCGGCTCGCCGCGCGCACCGGCAGGTCGTTCACCCCCGAAGCCGCCACCTGAACGCGGCGCGCCTGGGCGTTGAGCGAAGGGGGTCGCGTTCATCAGCCGCTCTGTCGCAGAACCTTTACGAGGAAGCGCATTACCCGCTGCCCGCGCTGCCTCACGCGCAGCCTCTTTGGTGCCCACACGCGACGCACCTGTCACACCGCCAGCGTCTCGCTTGACCCGACCCTCTCGCCCTTCGGTCCGAGCCTGCGCAAAAGACTGAATTGAGCGCTTTGAGCCACCTGAGGAGGCACGAGGACCTGCTTTTTTAGAATCAATCATTGCGCATGCTCCGATACAAATAAGCGCTTGGGTGTACCTTCAACCTTAACGCGTTGATCAGGCATAAGTGTGACGCGCGACTGCGCAAGCCATGTTGCGACTGCCGGATACACCCGATGTTCGACCGTCAGCACACGTGCGGCGAGCGTCTCGGGCGTGTCATCGGCCAAGACGGGTACAACACCTTGAGCGATAATCGGACCATGATCCAGTACGGGTGTCACAAAGTGCACTGTACAACCATGGCTTTGCACCCCAACGGCCAAAGCCTGCTCGTGGGTGTGCATCCCAGGAAACGCTGGTAACAAAGAGGGGTGGATATTGACCAGCCTCCCGGTGTAATGTTCAACAAACCCCGGCGTCAAGATCCGCATAAAGCCCGCTAGCAAAACATAATCAGGTGAATAACGGTCAATGACCGCGGCCAAGGCCTGATCAAACGCCTCGCGTGACGCAAAATCGCGGTGCGCAACGACCTCTGTGGGGATGCCCTGCCCTTGTGCCCATTGCAATCCCGCGGCCTGCGCACGGTTGGACACCACCGCAACGACCTCACCCTCACAGGCCTTTGACTGGCATGCCCGCACAAGCGCCTGCATGTTTGACCCCGTGCCAGAGATCAAAATAACGAAGCGGCAGTGCGATTTTTGGGGTTCAGACATGGTTTTTCACAGACAAGGTAGCCTGAAATTGTAAACTGTTGCTCGTGAACACCTCTTTCAGCATTTTTCGTCAAGCTTCGGCCCCTATATTGCGGCGACCAACCGCGCTCTCAATCGGCAATTTCGATGGGGTGCATTTAGGGCATTTGGCCATGCTCAGCCATGTCACCGACGCCGCCCGCGCCCGCGAACTGGTGCCGACCGTCTTGACCTTTGAACCGCATCCGCGGCAGTTTTTCGCCGACCAAAACCGGCGCCCTGAACTCTCGCCGCCACACATTAACGGGCTCCGCGACAAACTCAGTGCGCTGAGCCAGGCGGGTATTGAGCAAGTCATGTTGGCACGTTTTGACCAAGAATTTGCCGACATGTCAGCCCAGGACTTTATTGAAAAGCTTTTGATCAATGGGCTAAATGCTCGCTGGCTGATCGTGGGCGAAGACTTTCGCTTTGGCCGGCAGCGCTCCGGCGATGTGGCGTTGCTCAAAAAAGTGGGGCCGCAGTATGGGCTTGACGTTCACACGCTGACTGAAGTCAAAGATCAGCAGGGCCACCGAGTTTCGAGCTCTGAGGTGCGTGCCACATTGGCCGCAGGCGATCTGACACGTACCCAAAGCCTGCTCGGCCGCCCTTACGCCATGACCGGCCACGTCGTACACGGTAAAAAGCTTGGCCGCACCCTAAACATGCCCACCTTGAACATGCGCGTGACCCCGAGGTGTGCAGCCCGCTCAGGCATCTATGTAGTGAGAGTGCACGGTTTAGCGCCTCAGGCCTTGCCAGGGGTTGCCAGCCTCGGTGTACGTCCAACGGTCGAAGACGACGGCCGCATCTTGCTCGAGACCCATCTTTTCGATGTCAATATCGATGCGTACGGTAAACTCATCCGCGTAG
>CALCPT010000388.1 GCA_937897265.1 uncultured Alcaligenaceae bacterium | reverse complement strand
GCCACATCAATAACCCAGTTTCACTTACTTTGAGCGGATCACCTTTTACCGGGTTCTCGAGCGCATAGGCGTATGACTCGAGCTGTGGCCAATAGAGATCGACCTTGTCATCTTTCATCTCGCTGGTGGTGACCTTGCAATCAATCAGCGCATGGGTGCCATCATCAAGGGTTGCCACAATGTCGTACTTCCCCTTGATGCGCCATCGACTTTCAACACCATCAATAACTAGGGGAGTGCTTTCAACGCTCTCGCCCCAATGAGTCACAGTGCCGGCAGTCATATCTTTATGAATCACCGATGTTGGTGCATTGCGATATGTCGCCTCTTGAAAAGAAGACATCGGACCCACCAATGGCATAAAACCAGGACGTGTTAAGCTCTTGTTGTACTTAAGCCACATACAACGCTTGCACTCGCCCCATAGAAAACTTAAATCAGAAGGGCTGATGTAATCACGTGGCTTGGTAACTCTTGGCATCTACTTCTCCGAATTCTGGATTTGATGGATCAGATCCATCTCTTCCTTGCGGGCAACGACAATTAACTTATCGCGTGCCCGTGACATGCCGACATAGAGGACATCCTTGGGATCGACCCCATCGTGGAAGCCATCAACAGCCAACACAACCCTGATAACACCACCACCCTGACATACTTCAATCCAGCAACCAAAGGCGAAAACCACGTGGCTCGGTGACGCTTGACCACACAGGCGTACCCTGCAAACTCAACAAACGACACGCCCGCCGCAGCATCCGCATGCGACAGCAGCCACTCATCGAGCGCGAGTTTGAAGCGCACGTTGTCTGGGTGCGTGCTCAGCACCTGGGGCTCGTGTGCAGCGGCGTTAACTGGAGACTGTGTCACGATATGGAAGAGTGTCTGAGTGTGCTGAAATGAACCGAGAGGATTAAACCGCTTAGCGGGCCACCGCGCAGGCACCCTGTTGAGCAATGACGTTTTTCAAATCTGGCTGACAACGTTCGATGAGACTGACTACAGACCTTAAATACAAAAAGCCGACCTGAGCCGGCTTTCTGTTTAGAGCAAGTAGGTAGAGACTTAGACTACGTCGCCAACCACAACAACTGAGATGCTGCTCACCACATCAGGGTGAACTGCCACTTGCACTGGAAACTCACCCACAGCTTTCAAGGGACCTTCAGGCAAACGGATTTGCGCTTTCTCGATACCAGCGAAACCTGCAGCAACCAAAGCTGTTGCAATATCCATGTTGGTGACTGAACCGAACAAACGGCCATCAACACCAGCTTTTTGAGTGATGCTTAATGCAAAGTTGTCAAGACGCTGACCTAAGGCTTGCGCCACAGCAAGCTTCTCGGCTTGGATTTTTTCAAGTTCAGCGCGACGAGCTTCAAACTCTTTTAACGCTGTTTCAGTTGCGCGACGGGCTTTTTTCTGGGGGATCAAGAAATTGCGTGCGTAACCATCACGTACGCGAACAACTTCACCGAGATTGCCAACGTTAACGACTTTTTCAAGAAGAATAATTTGCATGGTGTGCCCCTGGATCAGTTGTGGTTATCAGTAAAGGGCAACAGTGCCAAAAAGCGTGCGCGCTTGATTGCGGTATCGAGCTGGCGCTGGTAAATCGCCTTGGTACCGGTCAAACGTGCAGGAATAATCTTGCCGTTTTCTTGAATGAAATCACGTAAGGTGTCGAGATCTTTGTAATCGATCTGGTCGACGTTTGCAGCGCTGAAGCGGCAAAATTTACGACGCTTAAAAAGCGGATTTTGTTGGGTGAATTTCTTTTTTTCTTTACGTTTACCGAAGAAAGCCATGATGTGCCTCGCTTAAATCTGTTGAATTTGCTGCGCATGCAGCCTAAATTTTGATGAATCTTTTCGAACCGGTGCCAAAAACCCCTGGACGCGTACTGTGCAACCCAAACTTGTTGTGAGTGCCATCTGTGCTAAGTCTCCCATCGCCACAACTGCTAGCGTGAACGCTAAACGACGTGGTTGACCAGCTTCAGTGACTTCGGACTCGTGTGAGAGAAGAAATTCAAGCACTGCAACCCCGGATGGCGTGTACCTTAAGGGGGAAAGCTCAAATATCTGACCCTGCACTTCAAGCCGATTCACAACGTGCCTAAGTTACTCAGCCTCGCCGGGCGTTGCTTCAGCCGAAGCCTTACGGGCTTCGTCGCGTTCAACTTGTTTCATCATGAGTGAAGGCTCGGTCTGAGCAGCTTTGGTCTTGATGACAAGGTGGCGCAACACAGCGTCGTTGTAGCGAAACGAGTGCTCAAGTTCGTCGAGTGTCGGTTGACCGCACTCGATGTTGAAACACACATAGTGTGCTTTCACCAGTTTTTGAATTGGGTAAGCAAGTTGACGACGACCCCAATCTTCAGTGCGATGAACTTTACCGCCTTGGGTGGTCACCAGCGCTTGATAACGCTCGACCATTGCGGGGACTTGCTCGCTTTGATCTGGGTGAACAATAAAAACCACTTCGTAATGACGCATTTGAACTCCTAAGGATGTCCGAGAAGAGCTTGTAAAAAAGCCCGCCTCGGGGGCAGCCCGCCACACCAAACACTGGCTGGTCGAGCAAGAAAGCCTTTGATTATCGTATATTTACGTAATAAATGCAAGTTTTGACCGAATCTGCAGTCTGAGGCGCGATGCGTGCGGTGAATACTGCGCCCAGGCGGTCAACTGGGTCACAGCGCGGGTAAGACTCTAGCTTAGACAGCCAACTTGTCATCAAAACGAGCCCGAACTGAGCGCTCAATACCGGCAGCGTCAAGACCGATGCTGGCAAGCAATGCACCTTGTTCGCCGTGATCGATAAAGCGATCAGGCAAGCCCAGTTGTAGCAACGGGCACACAACGCCAGAGGCGGCAAGCGCTTCGGCAACCGCGCTACCTGCCCCCCCCATGATCGAACCCTCTTCGAGCGTAACAATCCCTGCGTGTGTGGCCGCCAACTCGAGCACCAACTCCACATCAAGGGGCTTGACGAAACGCATATCTGCCACTGTCAGGTTCAAGGCCTCGGCGGCTTTCAGCGCGGCGGGCAGCAAGGTCCCAAACACTAGCACCGCAATATTTTTACCCTGCCGACGAACCAGTCCTCGACCCACCTCAACGGTGGCCAAGTCGGTTTGAGGAATGGCTCCGACCCCGGCGCCGCGGGGATAACGCACCGCTGCAGGGCCCGGATACTGATAGCAGGTTGACAGCAGCAGCCTGAGTTCGCTTTCGTCAGAGGGCGTTGCCACCACCATATTTGGGATGCAGCGCATAAAGGCCATGTCATAGTTACCAGCGTGGGTAGCACCATCCGCCCCCACCAGGCCAGCCCGATCCAGAGCAAAGGTGACGTCGAGATTTTGCAGTGCAACATCATGCACCAGTTGATCATAGCCACGTTGCAAGAACGTCGAATAAATTGCCACAACTGGTTTTTGACCTTCACACGCAATACCTGCCGCAAAGGTCACGGCATGCTGCTCGGCAATCCCGACATCAAAATAACGTTTAGGAAAGCGGCGTTCGAACTCAACCATGCCGCTGCCCTCACGCATCGCAGGCGTAATCCCCACTAGACGCTGATCTTGAGCCGCCATGTCACACAGCCAAGTACCAAATACTTGTGTGAAGGTCGTTTTAGGAACGGCCGCAGGCTTTTGAATCCCCACGGCAGGATCAAACTTGCCGGGGCCGTGATACAGCACCGGATCGGCTTCGGCGAGTTTGTAGCCCTGCCCTTTTTTGGTGACCACATGCAAAAACTGTGGCCCCTTAAGCGCCCGCATATTTTGCAGGGTTGGGATCAGCGAATCGAGATCGTGCCCGTCAATCGGCCCGACATAGTTAAACCCCATCTCTTCAAACAGGGTGGCCGGAGTGACCATGCCTTTGGCATGCTCTTCAAAGCGACGCGCCAACTCAAGCACCGGAGGCATATGTTGTAAAACAGAGCGCCCGACGTTTTTAGCCGCAGCATAAAACTGCCCCGACATTAAACGCGCAAGATACCGATTCAGCGCGCCCACCGGCGGTGAAATCGACATGTCATTGTCGTTGAGGATCACCAACAAATTGATATCGGGCGTGACGCCGGCGTTATTCATGGCTTCAAAGGCCATGCCGGCAGACATCGAGCCGTCGCCAATCACGGCGATGTGCTGACGCGACACCCCCGCATTACGCGAGGCAACCGCCATCCCCAACGCGGCAGAAATCGAGGTTGAAGAATGCGCAGTCCCAAAAGCATCATATTCAGACTCGCTGCGCCTGGGAAAACCAGACATGCCGCCAAACTGCCTGAGCGTGCTCATGCCCGCTTTGCGTCCGGTCAATATTTTGTGTGGGTAAGACTGATGACCCACATCCCAAATAATGCGATCGTGCGGGGTGTCGTACACATAATGTAAGGCGACTGTGAGTTCAACCGTACCCAGATTTGAAGATAAATGACCACCCGTGCGCGAAACAGAATCAAGCACAAAAGCGCGCAATTGATCCGCCAACTTTCGAAGCTCGCGTTTATCAAGCGGCTTGAGATCGGCAGGAGAGTGAATACGGTCAAGCAAATCGGTGGGCATAAGTGTCTTAACTTCTACAAAAAATCAGCGCAAACGTTTTAATGATCGCGTAAAACAATGAAATCGGCCAAGCCTGCTAATAAAACGCCAGAGTCACCCAAAGGGCTCAAGGCAGCCAACGCGCGTTGATGCAACTCGCCAGCGAAGGCACGAGCTTGCGCCAAACCCATCAGTGTGACATAAGTTGGCTTGTTGGCTGCCGCGTCTTTTCCGGGGGTTTTACCCAATTGAGAGCTATCGGCGGTGACATCGAGTACGTCGTCAATCACCTGAAAGGCCAAACCCATCGCCGACGAGTACGCATCTAGTGCGCTGCGTTGCTGCGCGTCTGCACCGGCCGCCAGCCCCCCGAGCGAGACGCTTGCGGCGAGCAAGGCGCCGGTTTTCAAGACATGCATTTGCTGTAAAGCTTGTTGTGTCAGGGATTTACCGACGCTTTCTAAGTCGATCGCTTGCCCTCCGGCCATGCCTAAACTGCCGGCGGCTTGGGCCAGGTCGCGAATCGCCTGAACGATGAGCGGTGGAGCGATTGGCATTTGTGCAAGTAAATCGAATGCCAGGGGTTGCAGGGCGTCTCCCGCCAGTAGCGCCGTCGCTTCGTCAAACTGTACGTGCACAGTGGGGCGACCGCGCCGCAAGACATCGTCATCCATACAAGGCAAATCATCGTGCACCAACGAGTAGGCGTGCACCAGTTCAACAGCCGCCGCCGCAAGATCTTGCGCCCACTCGCGCTCAGTGTCTGGCTGTGTTGAATGCGCTGGCTGGCAGGCATACGCCGCCGCATAGACCAAGGCTGCACGCACGCGCTTGCCACCACCTAGCACCGAGTAGCGCATGGCGCGATGCAAACGTGCTGGCACGGCATCCTCTTGCGGCAAGACACGGGCTAGCACATGCTCAACATGTTGCGCGCGCTTAGATAGCCATGCAGAGAAGTCAACGGCAGACACACTCATGACGCGTCGGAGTCCTGACCCTCAAACGGGCGCAACATGCCAGCCTCGAGCACTTTGACTTGTTGCTCGGCTTGTGACAACTTTTGTTGGCAGAGTCGGGTCAACGCCACACCGCGGGCGTAGGCAGCCAAGGACTGCTCAAGCGCGAGTGAACCAGACTCCATGGTGGCCACCAATGCCTCAAGCTCAGCCAGCGCCGTCTCGAAGTCTTCAGGCAAGCTTGGATCAAGCTCAGCAGCGGATCCGCCTGGTGTTGCCGATGTTTTGTTAGCCTTGGTCAAGCGATACTCCGAAGGCGGGGTTGCCGCCTAAATTAAACACAAACAGATGTAAACCCTGATTGTACGAGATGATCCGGGCTCAACACCTTGAGGTACAATGGTTTTTTTAGGTTAATCGGTCAAACCGGTTTTCTTCACGCCAGAACGGTACTGTCCGTCCTGGCTTTTTTATCGGTGCAGAGGGAATCATGACCGACATTGGTCGGATGGCGCACTTGGCGCCCGCTCGTACCCAGCTTGCTGTCGATACATATTTTGACCAAGCCCGCTTTGAGCGCGAGCAAAAAAGTATTTTTGAACAGTTTTCGCGGTATGTCGGGCACCAAAAAAGCGTCCCACAACCCGGAGACTGGCGCAGCCTATCGCACGAAAATAACGGACGTGTCTTGGTACGTGGCCAGAGCGGCATCGAACTGCTCTCTAACGTTTGCCGCCACCGCCAAGCTCTGATGCTGGGTGGTGAAACGGGCAACGTCTCAGGCCATCGCAATACCCATGGCAACCTGAGGGATACTGGTGGCAATATTGTGTGCCCGCTCCATCGTTGGACATACGACAAACAAGGTCAATTGCTAGGCGCGCCGCATTTTGACAATACGCCCTGCCTGAACCTCGAGCGCTTTAAGCTCAACGACTGCCATGGCTTGCTCTTTGAAGGCCCACGCGACCCAGTTGCCGAAATTGGCAAGTTGTTCAAGCGACCCGAGTTTGATTTTTCAGACTATGTACTCGATCACGTTGAGGTACACCAGTGCAACTACAACTGGAAAACCTTCATCGAGGTGTACCTAGAAGATTATCACGTCGCCCCTTTCCATCCAGGCCTCGGGCACTTCGTCACCTGTGACGATTTGTCTTGGGAGTTCACTGAACACTACAGCATGCAGCGCGTTGGGGTGCATCGTGCACTCTCGCAGCCGGGGTCGCCAGCTTACAAAGTTTGGCACGACAAGTTATTGGATTTTCGCGGAGGCCGAGCGCCTGATTTCGGCGCGGTGTGGGTCACGTATTTTCCGACACACATGATTGAGCTTTACCCTCACGTTGCCGTACTTTCAACGCTTTACCCCAAGTCTCCCACTGAAACGGTCAACATCGTCGAGTTTTACTACCCCGAAGAAATCGCCCTGTTTGAGCGCGAGTTTGTCGAGGCACAACGCGAAGCCTACATGGAAACCGCGGTCGAAGATGACGAAATCGCTGAGCGCATGGATGCCGGGCGAGCCGCTCTATTGGCTCGCGGTACCTCAGAAACCGGGCCCTACCAGTCACCCATGGAAGACGGGATGCAACATTTTCATGAGTGGTATCGCAAAGTCATGAACGAAACCGAGAACTTTTAGCCCCACTGCTTGTCCAAACTCAGGTTTTATTTAACGGCGTAAGCCTTCTCAATTTTTCTCATCTCCTAAAAGATCATGAAACGAATTATTCTTTTTGTGCTGACTAACCTTGCAGTCATGCTGGTGCTAAGCGCCACACTGAGTATCTTGGGTGTCAATCGCTTTATGACACAGCAAGGGCTCAATGTTCAGATGTTGTTAGTGT
>CALCPT010000387.1 GCA_937897265.1 uncultured Alcaligenaceae bacterium | reverse complement strand
CCGTGTAACTGTGCGGCGCCCGGAAGACCGTGAGCAGCACCTCATCCAGCTTCCGCACGCCGTCGAAAATCGCGCCGAAATTCTGGACCCGCGGCACCATCTCCGCGACCCGCTCCAGCATGTGGTCGCGGTCGTCCGCGTCGAGCTGGGTCGCACCCCGCACTGTTTTCCGAACCATTTATCACCGTGAAAAATCTCCTCACCCGCATCGGGAAGCTCGTTGTCTGCTGCGGATTCGGCGCGCTCTGGGCCGCCCCGGCAGCCCGCGCGGCCGATCGCCCCAATATCATCTTTATTCTCGCCGACGACCTCGGTTGGACGGGACTGAGCTGCTTCGGCAACAAGGATGTGGCCACGCCGAATCTCGATCGGTTGGCGTCGCAGGGCATGCGCTTCACGCAGGCGTATGCCGATGCGCAATGCTCGCCGACGCGTGCCGCCTTTCTATCCGGGCAATACGGGGCTCGAACGGGTGTGTTCAAGGTGCTGAACGAGAAGGAGCCGTCGTTTGCGCCGATGCGCTGGGTAAGGCGAAGGACGTTGCAGCCGCACAGATCACTGAGCATCCAAAAAACTTGATGGCGTTTTTGATTCTTTTCATCTTCGCTCTTTTAAAAACGTTTTTATTAGCGGGGTAACAATCTATTCTTTTGCATGAGCTCTAACCAGTCATGCAAAGACTCTTCGGTATCGTAACAATCATCGAAACCATGTTTACGTAACTTAATCGTACTCAGCACTGAATCAGCCGGATGCTCAACACCGTGCGCAAACGCCCGATCGGTAAACTCCCACGAGCTTGAAATAATTTCGCTTAGCGTGAAGGACGCAAGGTCATGTTTATTAACAAGCTGCGCCCAAAGCGCCTCATGCTTAGGCATGTTGTCCGCAAGACAGAGTGGCGCAGGCTCACCCACTGGCATTTTGAACTTTGCGGCAATCGAACCCCAGATATCCTGCCAAACCAGTGCATCGCCATTCACAACGTTATAGGTTTCGTTTGCGGCAATCTCGTTGGTTGCCGCAAACTCAGCCACGCGCGCAATCAGGCGGCTGTCACTGGCTCCGTTGATATAACGCCCACCACCCGGAAAGCTCAAGGGCAAGCCTTGTTCACGCTGTAACGCTGCATAGGCACCAATCGCTGCGACAATATTCATCGGGCTAAATACCGAATAGCCAAACACGATCTGCGGACGCAAAATTGTGAAGGTCCAAGCCGCTTTGGTTTGGCGTTCACGTAGCAAATCTTCTTGCAACCAATAAAAGTTTTTATGTGGATGGCGGGGCCAATGCTCTTTTGCTGGCACCCGAGCCGGCTCGACGTGGCCGCCGTAAGCTTTGGTACCTTGCATCAGTGTGATGTGGCGTAATTTTTTTGCAACGGGTGCGAGCGCATCAAGCAAATTACGCAGCATCGCCTCATTCACCGCCATCTGTCTGGGGTCTTGCCATCCTGCAACCAACTCCGGCAACTCATAGAGTGCTGCGTAAAAAATATGCGTGACGTCTGACAGGCCTAGAGCTGCTTGGTCACAGGCATTGCGATCGGTGAGGTCGACACTGACGTGTTGCGCCAAAAATGGCAAGTTCACAAAACGTCGCGATAAGGCGATCACATTCCAGTCAGGCAAGGCTGCAAAATGATTCAAGGCCGCTGCACCGACCACGCCACTGGCCCCAACAATTAAAATGGTATGTTTTTTTCTTATCACGATGTCAAACGCTAAATTCGGTCAAGGATAAATTCAGTGATGGGTAGATTCGATCAAAGATCGACTAGGTGTTTGGTATCAAATGCTGGCCGCGCAGTGCCGAGCGCAAAGAATCGGGCACCTCAATTTCAAAACCAAGAATCGCGGCCGACAACGCCTTGCCGTAGTTGTCTAAACACAGGCTTCTTGAAACTCCGCCTCCTAAGGCCCCTTGCGCAACAAAATTCATCGCGTGCAAGTTCTCAACTTCGTAGCGCGTCACTGGGCCTTTAATCGCACCTTTGTAAAAGGCTTTGAGCTTGTCGGCAGTCAGCTGCTCTTTGAGCAAGGGATAAAACGCTGACTCATAGGCATACACAGCAATATTTGAAGTGTCACCTTTATCGCCCGAGCGTGCATGCGCCACATGTTGTAGTTTGACTTTCATGGCTTAGCTCACAAAATAATTGACAGAGGCAAACACTTTTTCGCGCGCCACCAGCGATGACCACACGCCGATCACTTCACGGGTGCGATCCTGATGTGGCACTCGCTTGCCCGTGTGAGCAATGCCCGACACAGCCATGCCATCGATTTCACGACCAACCTTAGCCGCCTCTTCACGGGTTTTGGTGCGAGCCGCCACGCGGACAGCCACTTCATAAGGCTCGGGGGCATCGGCAGGTGTTGCTGCGCCATGAATCGCATTCAACCCTAAGTAATCGATTCGAAGCTCTTCGGCTTGCAGTTTCACAATTTTGAAGCGTTCTTCAAGAATTTTCTTGGCTAACTCGGCCCGACGCAACGCACCAGGGCCCGCATAAAAAAACATATCCTCACCAATGAAGCCCTCGGTGCAGCCAATCGACACCTTCAACGTCGGCGTGCGGGGCTTGCCACCGATGTGGCTGACACGCACGCGATCGACACCCACCTGCTCAATCTGTACGGTGGTGAAATCAACCACCACATCGGGCGTCAAATAATTGGCCGGATCGTGCACTTCATACAGCATCTGTTCTTTAATGGTTTCAAGCGTAATGGCACCGCCCGTGCCTGCCACTTTTGTGATCACGGCGCTGCCATCGCGGCTCACTTCCGCGATCGGAAAACCAAAGTTCCAAGGCTCTGGCACATCTTTAAACCCTGGATCTGAAAAGTACCCGCCCGTTGCTTGCGCACCGCACTCAAGCAAGTGACCGATGCCATTACCCTGCCCGAGTTTGACGTGATCAAGTGGATCCCAATCAAACTCATACATCATCGGCGCCATAAAAATTGAGGGGTCAGCGACACGACCCGTAATGACAATTTGGGCACCGGCCTTTAAGGCCTCAACGATGGGCTCTGCCCCTTGATAGTCTTCAGCAGAAATCAAATTCTGTTTCAGCGTCGACGTCGGTTGACCATTTTCTAAAATCACATCGGTCAACTCAAGAACATGCTCGGTAATCAAGCTGCCATTGACTGAGGCGACTTTGACACCTTTGAAGCCAAACTCATTGAGCCAATACACAATCCGTTTTGCCGCAGCATCCGGATTAATCCAGCCCTGATTGGTAATAATCTTGGTGCCGTTTTTCATACAAGCAGGCAGCACCGCTTTCATCCGATCATCGAGATAGGTGTCATACCCCGGAAACGATGGGTCGCGTCGCGCACGCACTTGGGCTGCCGACACGGTTGCCTCGGCCATCGTCTCAAAGCATAGATAATCTAACTGACCTTTTTCGGCGTTCAGCGCAGCGGGCTCAACACGATCACCCCACCACGCTGCACCCGAACCAATTCTGATAACGTCTTTCATTAAACCGTCGCCACCGCTGTCGAAGGCGAGCCCACCGCGCCGGGTAAGCGCAACGGAGGCGCCGTCAGCAAGAAACGATTACGACCGTTCTTGCGCAACCATTGCGCCAGCGGGGTCAGATAAAACATCTCGCCAAGATGCACACCTAACTTAAACAGGCAGTGTTCATGAATCGGCAAGGTTGCGCAGCAACCGATATGACTCGTAGCCGGATGCGCTTCAACCGCATAGTTATCAGCCATCAAGACAACCAACTGACTGTCGGTAATCCAATTCAACAGTTTTTTGTCGCGCCCATCTAAGGCTGCGCAGCTGTTGTTCAGCAACTGAAGATCAGGCTTGCCATTCATATCCATCAGCATTTGGGCAAAGCCTGTGTGCAAGCAAACCATATCGCCTTTCTCAACGACGACTTTGTCTTGTTCCATGATGCGCATCAAGGTGTCATACGTAATGTTTTCACGCTTATTCCCGAAGTGCGCATGAAAATCAATCATCACACCACGGCCTTGTACACAAGACTCGGCCATATTTTGGATGCCCAGAGCAATCGCGTTCGAGGTGCTGCGCTGATCACCCGGCTGGGGCACGCCCGCATCTTTTCCTTCGGTGGGGCCTTGAATATCTTTACCGGCGCGATAACCGTTGTAGTACACCGCTTCAGGGATACCATCGCCATTCGCATCAAACAGTGAGCCCACGTGCGCCAAGCTATCCCATTGAGTTGAATATTGCAGATGCATGACCACCAAGTCATCACTGATCACGTCGGTGTGTTGATCATTGTCGGTAAACAGGCGGTAGTTCATATTGGGACGTCCGTCGCGCAAGGTCGGACGGATGACGGGCGGAAACCGCCTTGGGTTCAACAAATTACCACCCGGCAGATCAAGCGGCAGGCTCAAGCAAAAAGGGATTCCGTGCTCGACCTCAGCAATGCCTTGTTTGATTTTTTCAGGGGTCAGCAAATTAATCCGACCGCGCTGATCATCGGGTCCAAAATCGCCCCAAGTCGAGCCTTCGGGACGCTTTACCCATCTTGTTGAGCTACTCATGCTGATATCTCCGTTTGTTTTGTTGATTGGTCGATTATCACTCGCGGCGCAGGTGCAAAACGCCGTCTCGACGCCTAGGGATAACCCTTGCTATTTCATTGTGTCGGGCAAAATAAAAGCCCAGTCACTTTCATGACTGAGCTTCTGATTTACCAAAAAAGACTATAGAAAACTTAGGCTTTTTTGACTTTCTCAAGCATTTTGAACACGCCTTTAGGGGCATTGACGAACAAGCGCTTGAAGGCCTTGCCTAAGCAACGGCGCTCGAGCGTGTTGCGGCGCGTACGTTTTGTTTCTGAAGCCATAGCAATTCTCCGGTAGGGAACCAACGATTGTACTCTAAAAGCCGCTTTGGGAAGATTTAAGAGGGCTTTTCATAGCTTTAGGGATATTGCTAAGGGATCCGCCAATATCAGCAACGGCGGCTTTAAAATCGCAATATGAACCCAACTATCCGCATTACTGGCGCACGCCAGAACAATCTCAAAAATCTTGACCTGACCCTTAACACTGGCGACTTGACCGTGATTACGGGCGTGAGCGGCTCGGGCAAGAGTTCACTGGCGTTTGATACCCTTTATGCAGAGGGGCAACGTCGCTACGTTGAGACCTTCTCGCCCTACGCACGTCAGTTTTTAGACCGCATGGATAAGCCGGTCGTTGATCGCATTGAGGGCATCTTGCCCGCAATTGCGATCGACCAAACCAACCCGGTGCGCAGCTCACGCAGCACCGTAGGTACGATGACTGAGCTCAATGACCATTTGAAGCTGCTCTTCGCGCGAGGCGCCCAGCTGAGCTGTCGGGGTTGTGGCCAAGCGGTCTGCCGCGACAGTACCGCATCAATTTTTGCCGCTGTCGCCGAGCGCTCTGCAAAAGCAGGCAACCCACGCCTGGTAGTGACGTTTCCGGTTCAAGTGCCTGTCAACTTTACCGAAGACGAAGTGCGCGGCTTTTTGGATCAACAAGGCTACACCCGAATACACGCCGACGAGAACCCAACGCAGCCCTCCACAGTCGCTGCTGCTGCCGTTGCCGCCAAGCCTGCAAAAAAGACGACAAAAAAATCAGTCACACTATCGCCTCAATTGCGCACACTGCGTGTGGTGCAGGACCGGTTTCGCTTTGAAGGGGCAGAGGCTTCACGGGTGATGGAAGCCTTTGATATTGCCCTAAAAATGGGCAACGGTTTAATCGCCGTACACGCCCTTGATCAAGAGGGCGCTGACGCAGACGTCTGGAAATTCAGCGACAAACTGCACTGCGCCGACTGCAACATTAGCTACAGCGACCCCTTACCCAGCACGTTTTCCTTTAACTCGCCGCTTGGCGCCTGTGAGGCCTGTCGCGGTTTTGGTCGAGTCATCGGAATCGATTTTGGCTTAGTCATCCCCGACGAAAACAAAACGCTAGAAGGCGGTGCCGTGAAGCCTTGGCAAACACCAAGCTACAAAGAGTGTCACGAAGAGATGCTCAAGTATGCCAAGCGGGCCAACGTTTCAGTGAACACTCCCTGGCGCCATTTGCCCCAAGAGCACAAAGACTGGGTGCTGGATGGCGACCCACTTTGGAAGGGTGGCAGTGGTGCCTGGAAAACCCAATGGTATGGCGTACAGAAATTCTTTAATTGGCTTGAGACCAAGTCGTACAAGATGCATGTGCGGGTATTGCTTTCAAAATACCGCAGCTATACGCCCTGCCCGACCTGTCGAGGCGCGCGCCTAAAGCCCGATGCGCTGCTTTGGAAAATCGAGCACAAATCGATTCAAGATTTGATGTTGACCCCGATTGTTCAGTTGCGCGCGTTTGCCGACACCCTGAAGTTTGATGGTGGGCTAGATGCCGCCATGGATCTAGTGCTGACCGAGGTACGGGCACGCCTGAAATTTCTATGTGATGTCGGCTTAGGATACCTAACCCTCGATCGACAAAGTCGCACGCTTTCGGGCGGTGAAGTGCAGCGCATTAACTTGACTACTGCGCTAGGAACGTCGCTCGTCAACACGCTCTTTGTGCTGGATGAACCTTCAATCGGGCTACATCCGCGTGATATCCATCGCGTGGTTGAAGTGATGCATCGCCTGCGTGACGCAGGCAACACCTTGGTTGTGGTCGAGCATGATCCACAGGTCATGATCGCTGCAGACCGCGTCATTGACGTGGGTCCGGGGCCCGGCGAGCGTGGCGGTCAAATCGTGTTTGACGGCACCCCGCTAGAACTGCGCGACGCCACAACCTTAACCGGCAAATACATGGGCGGCCGCATGAAGGTCGAGGCCCCCAGGCCTTTACCGGTTGCACCCAACACCCCACGCCTGCTACTCGAAGGCGTGACCGCGAATAATCTCAAAAACGTATCGATCGAAATCCCGCTCGGTCGCTTAGTCTGCGTCACAGGCGTGTCGGGATCGGGTAAATCGACCTTAATCCAAGATGTGCTGTACCCAGGTTTGCTTAAGATCATGGGTAAACCCACCGAGTCACCGGGCGCCTTTGATCGGATTCTTGGGGCCGAGCAATTAGCCGAAGTCGTGATGGTCGATCAGGCCCAGATTGGCAAAACTGCACGCTCAAATCCTGCCAGTTACGTGGGGGCTTTTGACCCAATTCGCAAACTATTTGCTCAGGCACCCGTTGCACGCGAGCGTGGCTACACCGCTGGCACCTTTAGCTTTAACAGCGGCGACGGGCGCTGCCCGACCTGTGGTGGCACGGGTTTTGAGCACGTTGAGATGCAGTTTTTATCCGACATTTATATTCGCTGCCCAGATTGCGACGGCAAACGCTTTAGGCCTGAAGTGCGTGAAGTTGAAATCGAGCATCTAGGCCGACGGGCCTCGATCGATGCCGTGCTTGATATGACAGTCTCTGAAGCACTTGAGTTTTTTAAAGGGTTGCGCGACGTACAGCTAGGTTTAGCTCCGCTTGAAGATGTGGGACTTGAATACGTCAAGCTCGGCCAACCTGTGCCCACGCTCTCGGGTGGCGAGGCGCAACGCTTAAAGCTGGCGGGCCACTTAGCCGAAGCCGCACGCAGCGGCATTTCGACTGCCAAACTTGCCAAGAAAGGGAGTTTATTTTTATTCGATGAACCCACGACCGGATTGCACTTTGACGATGTCGCGCGCTTGATGCGTGCTTTCAGAAAATTGCTCGGTGCAGGCCACACACTGTTAATCATTGAGCACAATCTTGATGTGATTCGCGCGGCGGACTGGGTGATTGATTTAGGACCAGAGGGTGGCGATGCGGGCGGCGAGTTGATCGTGTCGGGTAGCCCAGACACTGTGATGGCACAACCAAGGTCACACACCGGTGCGGCGTTACGCGAGTACGCGGTTGCCATGACACCTGACGCGATTGGCGTTTCGATGCTCGATGTTCAAGCGATCGACGATCCACGACAAGCAGCCCGCGCGCTGCGCGAGCCATACACGACCTCTCAACTTGACGAGGCGGCAACGCTCGAGGCATTGTCCCGTAGCGGGACTCCTGCCGGACAGACTGAGGCAACGTCAGTTAACCCTGCCACCGCAGCGAATCGCTCTGCAGGCCGTTCGCTACAAACCGTCTTAAAAGAAAAACGCCGCGCTGCCACTAGCATTGATATCCTGCACGCGCGCGAACACAATCTAAAAAATATCAGTGTCAGTATCCCGCACGATAAATTCACCGTGATTACGGGGGTGTCGGGTTCAGGTAAGTCAACGCTCGCGTTCGATATCTTGTTTAACGAAGGGCAACGCCGTTACCTTGAATCGCTCAACGCTTACGCACGCGCGATTGTGCAGCCAGCAGGCAAACCTGATGTCGATGCTATTTATGGGATCCCACCCACGGTGGCAATCGAGCAACGCACCAGCCGCGGTGGTCGAAAATCGACCGTTGCGACGATGACTGAAATTCATCATTTCTTGCGCCTGTTGTACATGAAGCTGGGCACACAGATGTGCCCACAATGTCAGGTCAGTGTTGAACCCCAAAGTGCCGATCAGATCGTGGCTCGGATCATGCGCGATCATAAGGGGCAGCATATCGGTTTGCTAGCGCCTTTGGTGACAGCACGTAAAGGCTTCTACACCGACCTCGCGAAATGGGCTGCTGGCAAGGGCTACACACATCTACGTGTCGATGATGAATTTATTGGCACCGCAAAATGGCCACGTTTAGACCGCTTTAAAGAACACACCATTGAGTTACCAGTGGCCGATCTGATTGTCGGTACCGACAACGAAGCACAACTTCGTGAAGGTGTTCGTAGCGCGCTTGAACATGGTCAAGGCGTCATGAGTGTAGTGTCGCCACTCGACCGACTGCACGCGAACATGTCGGCCAAGCTTGATCAAACACATTTCTCGGTGAAGCGTGCGTGTCCAAGCTGTGGCACAAGCTTTCCAGAGCCTGACCCACGCATGTTTTCGTACAACTCAAAGCATGGTTGGTGCCACGGCTGTTTTGGCACAGGCTTAAAGTTGCAGGGCTTTGACGAAGAGCAAACCGGTGAAGAAACGGCATGGAACGCCTGGTACGAAGGCGAAGCGACAACCTGCACGAGTTGTCACGGCGCCCGCTTGAACCCTATTTCGAGAGCGGTGCTGTGGCGAGACAAATCGATTGCTGAGCTTGCTGGCTTGGCTGTGTCTGACGCCCATACCTTTTTTACCGCCTTGGTTTTGCGTGGTCGCGACGCAGAGATTGCACGCGACATCTTGTCTGAGATTCGCGGTCGTCTGCAATTTATGCAAGAAGTGGGGCTAGGCTACCTAGCGTTAGATCGCGCCGCGCCGACTCTGTCGGGTGGCGAGGCACAGCGCATTCGCCTGGCTGCTCAATTGGGTTCAAACATGCAGGGCGTTTGCTACGTGCTTGACGAACCAACGATTGGTTTACATCCACGCGACAATCGCATCTTACTTGGGGCTTTGTCGCGTTTAGAAAAGAACGGCAACACCTTGGTCGTGGTTGAGCATGACGACGACACCATTCGCCGAGCTGAACATGTCATTGATATTGGTCCCGGCGCGGGGATTCGCGGCGGGCGCGTGGTGGCGCAAGGGACTTTGCAAGACCTGATGGATGCACCAGAATCCACAACCGGACATTACCTCAGGCATCCCTTGGCACACCCTCTGCAACCGCGCAGACCAGTGGCCAAGGATACGCCGATGATCACAGTCAAGGGCGCAAAACTCCATAACTTGCGTCACCTCACGGCCCACTTTCCGATCGGCCGCCTAAGCGTCGTCACTGGTGTATCAGGGTCAGGCAAATCAACGTTAGCCCGTGAAGTGTTGCTCGACAACCTAGGTGCAGCAGTGTCGCTGCGGGCAGACCCACAGTGGCACGGCTGCGAAAGTATCGAGGGCTGGAAATCGATCGATCGCGTCCTAGAAGTCGATCAAACGCCGATTGGTAAAACGCCACGTTCATGCCCGGCAACCTATATCGGCTTTTGGGATGACGTGCGAAAGCAATTTGCCGACACTCAAGAGGCGCGGATTCGTGGCTGGGGCGCGGGACGCTTTTCGTTCAATACGGGCGATGGTCGCTGCCCGCTATGCGAAGGACAAGGCATGCGCACTCTTGAGATGAGCTTTTTGCCAGACATCAAAGTGCCCTGTGACGGCTGCGGGGGCGCGCGTTTTAATACAGACACCCTCGGTGTGCGCATGCGCGAGAAGCACGCGGGTGAGGTGTTGTCACTTGAAGTCGATGATGCGATTGGCTACTTTGCCGCCCATCCGAAA
>CALCPT010000386.1 GCA_937897265.1 uncultured Alcaligenaceae bacterium | reverse complement strand
AGACACTCTTTCCCTACACGACGCTCTTCCGATCTCATCGATAATTGTGGGGTGCTAAAGATGCCTGGTGAACCAAAGGGATAGCCCGGATGTGCTTGGGCATCTGCAGCGAGCTCTTTGACAGACTTCCAGCGGGAGTCTGCCCGCACCGCAATCAGGTAGTTGTAATCCACGAGTGAGCTAATAAAAGTGAGATGCTTAATTGGATCGAGGTTGGTTTGCACGACGTGTTGCTGGCGAAAAATGCCGACTGGCACAATACTCAGCAGATAGCCATCCGGTTTTGCATTGATCAGTTGGCTGGCGCCAAGCGTGCCGTTGGCACCCGGTTTGTTTTCTATGACAAGAGACTGACCGATTTCTGGGCCAGCAAGTTTGGCCAGCGTTCTCGCAACGACATCGGTGCCCGAGCCTGGTCCGTAGGGCACCAGTAATTTGATCGGTTGGGATGGAAAGCCTTGCGCATATGTAATCGTGGCGAACAAAGACAGGACAGAACTCAGGATCAAACGTGAAATACGCATGGTGTCTCCATTGAATAAGTCGAGGTGCTGCGGCTAAGTGTTGTTGTGCTGTCTCTGGGAACTTTCGTGCTTTTTTAGTTGTAAACAATGGTCAGCGTTTCTGCCACGAGTGCCGGCTTTGCAACGCCTTCAATCTCGACGGTGTTGCTATACGTCAACCGTGCACCGCCCTCGATCTCGTCATATTTTTCGAGGGTGCGGTGTAGACGAATGCGCGCACCGCATTGCACGGGGCTCACGAATCGAACCTTATTTTGGCCATAGTTGACTCCGCGCGAGCGTTGCTTAATCCGAACGATTTGACTAGCCAGATAGGTCACGAGCGAAAGCGTGAGCATGCCGTGTGCGATCGTTTTGCCATCGGGCATCTGTTGTTTGGCACGCTCGCGATCAATGTGAATCCAGTTATGGTCGCCAGAGACGGCTGCAAAATCATCAATCCGTTTTTGGTCGATGGTCAGCCAGTCACTACTACCCACCTTCTGGCCTACATACTGCTTCATTTCCGACGCGAACTCGACTTCAAGCATGATTGACTCCTGAGATCTTGTTGATTTGTTAACCGCACAAGCGGACTAGGCGTTCGCGGATGATGTACTCGGCTTCTTGAACAATCCGCGCGACGAGCACCTCGCAAGTCGGTATGTCGTGGATGAGTCCTTGCACTTGTCCGACTGTCCAGATGCCGCCTTCAACATCGCCGCCTTCGTAGACCCCTCGACCTTTGACGCCGGCAACCTTAGGGCCGATTTCAGCGATGGTGGCACCTGACTTTTCCATCTCGATCACGCTTAGCGCTAAAGCGTTTTTGTAGACACGGCTGCTATTTCTTAGACTTCGCAAAATCAGGCTGGTATCGTGCTCACCTTGCTCGACAATTGCTTGTTTGATGTTGTGATGAACGGGCGCCTCAATGGTGCACATAAAGCGCGTGCCCATGTTTATCGCTTCGGCCCCTAAGGCTAGCGCTGCGACCAAGCCACGCCCATCGCCAAAGCCGCCCGAAGCAATGACCGGGATCTTGAGCTTGGCTACAGCGGCGGGGATCAACACAAGACCTGGAATATCTTCTTCGCCGACGTGCCCCGCGCATTCAAAACCATCAATACTGACGGCATCAACGCCAATGTCTTGCGCTTTCAATGCGTGGCGAACCGTAGTGCACTTATGAATGACTTTGATACCCGCCTGTTTGAAGGCGGGCATGTGTGCTGAGGGGTTGTTGCCGGCGGTTTCGACAATCCTCACCCCCGAGTCAATGATGACGTCTCGGTAGGCCTCGTAAGGGATGGGTTTGAGTGTCGGTAAAAACGTGAGATTCACACCAAACGGTTTGTCAGTCATGCTGCGCAAGCGATTGATTTCATCGTGAAGCGCCTCAGGAGTCGGCTGAGTCAGAGCAGTCAGTATCCCCAGAGCACCAGCGTTAGAGACTGCCGCGGTGAGTTCGGCACGCCCAACCCATTGCATGCCGCCTTGGATAATTGGGTGAGTAATACCTAGCAGGCGTGTGATTGCGGTTTGCATTGTGTTGGTCCTTTACGGTGTAACGCTTAGCTTGTCGTTGCTTGAGATGAGGTGAGGTCGATAGGGTTGACAGCTTGGGCTCAGATGTAGCTTCGCACCAGTGAGTGTCTGCAACGTAGCAAAGTCGATATCTTGTGCAATGCGTTGGACGACGAAGCCCTGCGGGGTGACATCGATTAAGGCTAGGTTTGTATAAATTCTGGTGACACACTTGTGGCCAGTTAACGGATACGCGCAACGCTCGAGCAGTCGCGGTGCGCCATCTTTCTGGCAATGCTCCATCAACACCCAGACACTGGCGGCACCCGCTGCAAGATCCATCGCGCCGCCGACTCCTGGGGTTTCGGTTGGTGAGCCAGTTGACCAGTTGGCGAGATCGCCATTTTCAGCCACTTGAAAGGCACCAAGGCAGGCGATATCAATGTGCCCGCCGCGGATCATCAAAAAAGAATCGCTATGGCTAAACACCGAGGCACCCTTCAAGAGGGTGAGGTGCGACTTGCCTGCGCCAACGACATCATCGTCCTCTTGCCCAGGTTCAGGTGCGGGCCCAAGCCCGAGTAGGCCTTGCTCACTTTGTAGCAACACCTCGCGACCTGCGGGAATGTAATCTGCGATCATGGTCGGCAAACCGATACCGAGATTGACACAGTACCCCTCAGGAATATCTTCTGCGGCGACGCGTGCAATGTCTTTTCTGCTTAAGCCTTTCATTTTTTTATCTCAATGACTCGATCAATGAATACGCCAGGCGTGACGATTTGCTCAGGATCGAGCTCGCCTAACTCGACAAACTCGTTGACTTGCGCAATCACGAGTTTTGCTGCGCCTGCCATCATAGGGTTATTGACACGAGCGCCACGGTGATACACCAGATTGCCCCAGCGATCGCCCTTCTTTGCTTGAATCAGCGCAACGTCCCCAACTAATGGTTTTTCAAACACGTATTCTTGTCCATCGATCTGGCGCGTCTCTTTGTCGCGCGCTAACTCGGTACCCGCGGCTGTTCGCGTAAAGAAACCACCGATGCCAGCAGCACCTGCACGAATGCGCTCGGCCAACGTACCCTGAGGCACCAGTTCAAGCTCGATTTTTCCCGTGCTATAAAGTTCGTCAAAGATAGTCTTTCCGACTAAGGCGCGTGGAAACGAACAGACCATTTTTTTGACTCGATTGGCTCGCATCAGATCTGCCATGATGTCTGTGCCAGTCGTCGCATTATTCGCCACTAAGGTAAGGTCTTTCACCCCTAAGTCAAAGACGCCGGCCAACAGTTCGGCCGGTCGCCCCGAGGTGCCGAAGCCGCCTATCAGAAGCACATCGCCATCTTTAATACCTTGTATGGCTTGCGCCATTGAATCAACACGCTTATTTATCATGGCTAATCCAGATCGTTACCGCGCATATCTGCATTGCGCCGTGCACGACGGGCCAAGTCCAGCATGACCGGGCCGATTGCATTTGGATTGTCGATCGGTTCTGCTTGCGGCCCGCGATGCCAGCCTTCCATCGCTGCAAGAAAACCACCACCCAATTCGAACACTCTGGCGGTGACTTCGGCGCTTTCGGCGCTGGCTAACCAGGTTGCAGCGGCGGCGATCCAGCGAGGGTGGCGTAACGCAATCTCTTCAGGTGTGCGCTCGCGCAAACTTTCTGTCATGCGTGTCTGTGCGTGCGGGCTAATTGCATTGACCGTGATCCCATAGCGCTTTAATTCGCGCGCGGTGATGATGGTGAACGCAGCGATCCCGGCTTTGGCAGCGCCGTAATTACTTTGTCCAATGTTGCCGAGCAAGCCCGAAAATGACGTGGTGTTGATGAGGCGTGCGTTCACAGGTTCGCCGGTGAGTTTTTGTTGATTTCTCCAGTACACGGCAGCGTGGTGGCAAGGGGCGAAAGTTCCCTTTAAATGTACCTTGATCACAGCATCCCATTCACTTTCTTCCATGTTGACAAGCATTCGGTCACGAAGAATCCCTGCGTTATTAATCACCACGTCGAGTTTGCCAAAGTGCTCGACCGTACTGTGGATCATGTGTTCGGCCTCTTTCCATTCAGAGACATCGTCACAGTTTGCAATGGCCTCGCCACCGGCTGCTTTGATTTCGTCAACCACTTGTTGCGCGGCAGAGGTGTCGCGCCCCAGGCCTTCTCTGGATACCCCTAGGTCATTGACAACGACTTTGGCGCCGCAGGCCGCCAATTGCAAGGCGTACTCACGCCCGATTCCACGTGCAGCGCCGGTAACGATTGCGACGCGTCCTTCACATAAGCGGCTCATGATTGACTAGACTCCTTGAAATATTGATCAAAATAGCGAATGAATAATTAGAGTTTTAATTGAGTAACGATAAGAATATAAGTCGTGTGCTGGCTTCAAAATTTAATAGTTCTGAGAATATTGTTAGTGAGTTAGCGTTCAAATCGTGGTGGACGTTTTTCGATAAACGCCAACGCAGCCTCTTTGTGATCGGCGGTGAGCGTGGCGGTCACATGGTTAAAGGCTTCTTGATTCAGCATTTGATCTAAATTGTTATTCAACGCTTGATTTAAATTGTCTTTCATCAGAGCCAACGCCTGTCGCGGGCCCTTTGCAAGTTTTTGAGAAATTGCAGTGACCTCTGCTTCAAGGCTGTCGGGCGAACAAAGACCTGTCAACATCCCCAAGTCTTGCGCTTGCTGCGCACCAAGTGTGGGCGATAGCAAATACAGCTCGCGCGCTTTGGCAAATCCGACGATACGCGGTAAAAAATAATGCCCACCAAAATCGCCAGGTAAGCCAACGTTGATGAAAGCCGTTTTGAATTTCGCAGAAGTATCTGCATAACGAAAATCGCAGGCCAGCGCCAAAGACAGGCCGGCGCCTGCAGCCGAGCCACGAATCATGGCGATAGTTGGAATGGGCAGGGTATGCAGCAACTCGGTAATTTGATTGCGCCCGCGCAGGCGTGCAGCCTTTTGTTCAAACGATAAGGTCTCTGCGGGTGAGTTGGCCATACGTGCCACATCGCCACCTGCGCAAAAAGCGTCACCCGCGCCGGTCAACACAATGGCGCCGATCTGCCGGTTGTCTTTGGCTTCAAACAGGGCTTGGGCGAGCTGGTCGTACAGTTCGGGGCTGAGTGCGTTGCGACGCTCTGGACGATTCATGACAAGCGTCATAACGCCCTCGTGCACCGACCTGAGTAACGGTGATGACTGCTCTGGCATATTGTCTCCGAGTGGTATCTAGGTACCTTTTGCAATAGCTTAGAGCAAAAAATCCTTTTCGGTAAAAAAAGAAAAACCACTGCCAAAAGGCGCGGTTTGAGTGGTATAAAACTAAGACGAGGTTCACAGCCGACCAGTTCTAATATTTGGTTTAAACCAAAAGCTTCACAGGGACAACATAATGAGTATTAAAGGCAAGGCCTATATCGCTGGGATTTTTGAGCACCCAGCTCGCAAAATCGCAAATATGTCGCTAGCACAGCTACACGCTGAGTGTGCCAAGGGTGCACTTGAAGACGCTGGTTTGACCATTCATGACGTCGACGGCTACTACTGCTCGACCGATGCGCCTGGCAGCTTGGGTGGCATCAACATGATTGATTACATGGGGTTAACGGTTAAGCACTCTGACTCGACCAACACCGGCGGGTCGTCGTACTTGTATTTAGTCGCCCACGCGGCTGAGGCGATTGCGGCAGGCAAGTGCAGCGTTGCCTTGATTACCTGCGCGGGCTTTGGGCGGCCAGGCACAATCGTGCGCGATCTGGATACCGCCATCCCAGATACGCCGTTTGAAATGCCCTATGGCCCGGTGACAGTCAATTTGTACGCGCTTGCTGCAATGCGGCATATGTATGAATTTGGCACAACGAGTGAGCAATTGGCCTGGGTCAAAGTTTCTGCATCGCACCATGCGCAACATAATCCCAATGCCTACCTGAAAAAAGTCGTCACTGTCGAAGACGTTGTGAATTCGCCGTTGATTGCAGACCCACTACATCGCATGGATTGCTGTGTGGTGACGGACGGCGGTGGTGCAGTCATCGTAGTGAGCCCCGAGATTGCTAAAACCCTCAAACGCCCAGCAGTGAAGTTGATCGGTGCGGGCGAGTCGCCTAAGGGGCAGATGGGCGGCAAGATTGATATTACCTACACAGGCGCTGTGCGTTCGGGCCCGATCGCGTTTGCTGAAGCGGGCGTCAAGCCCAGCGACATTAAGTACGCCTCGATTTACGACAGCTTCACGATCACTGTGGTCATGACGCTTGAGGATCTTGGCTTTTGTAAAAAGGGTGAAGGTGGCAAGTTTGTGATGGATGGCAACTTGATTTCTGGAGTCGGCAAATTGCCGTTCAACACGGATGGCGGTGGGATGTGTAATAACCATCCGGTGAATCGTGGCGGCATCACCAAAATCATCGAGGCCGTGCGCCAGTTGCGCGGCGAAGCCCATCCCTTAGTGCAAGTTAAAAACTGCGATATTGCTTTGGCGCACGGCACCGGCGGCTCGCTGAGTACCCGTCACGGCAGTGCCACTTTGATTATGGAAAGAGAGTAACGCCATGACCACACCCTATCAAGACAGAAAAATCCCTGCCCCAAAATTGAACTATGGCGACGAGCCTTATTTTGATGCGGCTACACAAGGCAAGCTGATGCTGAAGTTTTGCAATGACTGCAAACAATATCATCACTATCCGCGTGCGCTCTGCCCGTTTTGTTTCAGCGATAAAACTGAATTTAAAGAAGTGAAGGGCACCGGTACGGTATATAGCTATAGCGTGACGCGTACCTCTGGCCCAGTCCCGTACGCCATTGCCTACGTCACGCTTGATGAAGGCATTACGATGCTCACGAACATCGTTGATTGTGATTTGGATACTATCCGCTGCGGACAAAAGGTTGCGGTGACCTTCAAGCCGAGCGAGGATGGTCCTGCAATCCCAATGTTTAAATTGGTTTGAAGGCAAAGGATAAAAAATGAGCGATGCGCTTTACACCTATTGGGTCGGCATGGATATCCCCGCTGACACAAGCGCTGCCGATGTTGCGGCGTTTAATGACTTTTACTCGAACGTGCACAAGCCTGAAGTGTTGGCGGGTAACCCCGGTTTTTTACGTGGGCGACGTTACGAGCTTGCTCAAGACGATACGCGTGGCCCGCGCGGGCCACGTTTTATCGCTGCGTACGACATTGAAAGCAAAGAGGCGGCACAGCTTTACATTACGCGTAATGATGGGCCAGCAAGTGGGCGGCCTGTGTATAGCGACGGCCCTGCAGCGTGGCAAAAGCGCTATACCAAGTGGCGCTTGATGTGGCAGCATGTATTGAACAATCCCGCAGCAGTTCAGGTGTCTGCTTCGCCTTACATGTATTTAGTTGGCATGAACGCAGCCGCCGGGTCAGGTGAGGCTGAGTTGGCACAATTTAATGAGTTCTACAACACGATCCATGTGCCAGAGGTCTTGGCTGGCTATGGCTTTGTGAGTGGCGCGCGCTACAAAAATATGCGCACCTTTCTTCACCCCGAGCCCGGTGCACCAAACTTTTTAGCGATGTACGGCATCAAAGATGAGGCTGCGGCAAAGTCGTTCATGAAAGATAGATTAAGCGCTGATCCTGGCGGTAATTCTTTCTCAGCTGGCCCACCACCTTGGCAAAATCGCGATACCAAGTGGCGTTTAACGTATCGTTTGGTTGGTTAAATTTTTTAGAATACAAAGGCATCCTCATGATTTACTCTCGTCACGTAGGCGACGCAAAAATTTATAACGTTATTGAATACAGCGGACCAACGCACGCGGCTGATTTCGTATTTCCTGAGCTTGATGTGCGCGAGATTGAGCCCCACTTGTCTTGGCTCGCACCTCATCACTACAACATCAAACTTCAGCGCTTTATCGTTGCCATGCAGCTGTGGGTGATGCATATGGGCGATAACGTGATCGTGATCGACTTAGGCGTTGGCAATCATAAAAAGCGTGGCTCAGAGCGGATGAATATGCTCAATACGTTGACGCCACTTTGGCTTGACGCAGCGGGCGCTAGCGCAAAATCAGTGACACATGTGGTTGTCACACATTTTCATCCCGATCACGTGGGTTGGGGGACTCGCATGGTAGATGGTCGCTGGGAGCCAATGTTTCCGAACGCGCGCCACTTGATGCCACGGGTTGATTTTGAAGCCGCACATGCAGCCTATAAAAATGGTGATAAAGGTGTCATTAGTGGCTCGTTCGAAGACAGCGTATTGCCGCTCTATGAATTAGGCTTGATTGATCTAATCGACGATGGTGACGTCGTGGCGGGTTGTCTGAAAGCTGAGGCGATGCCTGGCCATACGCCCGGCTCATTGCACTTTCGCCTGCAGTCAAAAGGGCAAGAGGCGATCTTTGCCGGCGATGTGATGCATAGCCCATTACAGATTGCGATGCCGCACATCAACACCTGGATCGATGCCCACGCAGAGCAGGCGCGCGCTTCGCGTGCTTTGTTTTTGAAACGTGCGGCTGAGCGTAACGCGATGATTTTTCCGGTGCACTTTGGTTGGCCGCATTGCGGTTATGTGCGTGGCGACAGCACGAAAGGTTATCGCTTTGAACCGGTCGAGCCTGAAGCACGCGGCGAATAGCTTTGACAAAGAGCGTTGCGCAGTGCTTTAGCGCTGGTCGAGCGCCTTGCATGGTGTTTTAGGGTTATTCGTATCAAGCGGTGCAAAGGATTAAAAAAGGGATAACAATGCGAAAAATTTTACGAGCAGTCATGTTGACGATGGCGTTTGCGCCCTTGCTTGCGGCCGCGCAGACCTATCCAGATAAGCCGGTCAAAATGATTGTGCCCTACCCCGCGGGTGGCCCGGCGGACCAAATTGCCCGTGAGCTTGCAAACGGGTTGTCGCAGGCGCTAGGGCAAACCTTTGTGATCGAGACCAAAGGCGGAGGGAGCGGTTCGATCGGAACGGCGTATGTCGCCAAAGCGGCACCTGATGGCTATACGCTGTTAGCTAGCGCAGGCGCGCCACATACGGCAGTGCCCGTATTCAGTTCAAATCCACCGTACGATGGGATTAAAGAATTTTCGCCGATTTTGATGATTATTGATGTGCCAAACGTGATGGTCATTGGCCCCCACGTGAAAGCGACCAACGTCAAAGAGTTTATCGAGCTAGCCAAAACAAAAGTCATGACCTATGGCTCAAGCGGAACTGGCAGCTCAACGCATCTCGCGGGCGAGATTTTTCAAATTGAAACGAAAGTCAAAATGACCCATGTGCCCTATAAAGGAGCCACGCCAGTGGTCAACGATATGCTGGGCGGGCACGTGGATGTCTCGTTTTTGAATCTGTCGGCAATGCTGCCGCACCTCAAGTCTGGCAAATTGCGTGCAATTGGTCTATCGGCTGAAACTCGCGCGAAAGCGCTGCCTGACGTACCCACTTTGGGCGAGCAGGGCGTGCCCGATAACACGGGGTCGTGGTATGGTTTGCTCGCTCCAGCTGGCACGCCCGATCACGTGGTGCGTGTGTTGTACGACGCAAGTGTGAAATATTTTTCACAGCCTGAGGTGCGTGCTCGGGTCGAGGCTTCGGGCTCAGAGCTTAAAATGCTGAATCCGAAACAGTTTTTGGCGGCATTGACTGAAGAAAAACGTCAACTGGCCGAGCTAAACAAGATTTTGAACATTAAGATGGATTAAGCCGAAGGGCTTGGTTTGTGTACGTGAACTTATTAACAAAGGATCAGTATGGATAAGGTAGTTGCCTCAGCCGCTCAGGCAATCGAAGATATTCAACCGGGCGCGAGTGTCGCAATCGCTGGATTTGGTCTGGCACATCGCTTTCCCAATAATTTGATCTTCGCATTGCGAGACAAAGGGACAACAGACTTGACTCTGGTCTGTAATTCACTGGGCGCCGCGGGTGAAAAAGGCCAATTGTTGGTTGAGAACAATCAGGTTAAAAAACTCGTTGCCGCGTTTTCAATCAGAGCCGGTATGCAAACCGAAGGCGAAAAAAGAATCGCCGCCGGTACTCTTGATGTTGAACTGGTACCACAAGGTATTTTGGTTGAGCGCTGTCGCGCGGGCGGTGCCGGCATCCCGGCGTTCTATTCGCCAACTGGGGTCGATACCGATCTGGCTGAAGGCAAAGACATTCGTTATTTCAATGGCAAGCCACACGTGCTTGAGCATGCTATTCAAGTTGATTACGCCTTTTTGAGCGCCTATCGCGCCGATCGCGCAGGCAACGTGCAGTTTCGCGGCGGTAGCGCGAACTTCAACTCGGCG
>CALCPT010000385.1 GCA_937897265.1 uncultured Alcaligenaceae bacterium | reverse complement strand
TACGAGATACATTGGCGTGACTGGAGTTCAGACGTGTGCTCTTCCGATCTCAAACGCCATCGCGTGCTTATTTGGGGTGATTCTCACGCACAAATGTTGAATTCTGGGTTGGCCAAGACATTGTCCTCTGATTGGCAGTTGATGCAGATTGCCAGTTCGGGGTGTGCGGCGCGTGTAGATCATTTAGAACAGACGACAAGTGACTATTGCGCATACTCGAATCGTTTTGCTCTCGATACGATTGAGAAAGTCGTACCTGACGTTGTGATTGTCGCTCAGTCAAACGGGCACAACCTTGCGTCTATGAATCGAGTGGGTGCCGCGCTAGAGAAATTAGGTGTGAAATCGGTAGTGTTTTTGGGGCCTTCACCTCATTGGCAGGATGACTTGCCCAAAATTCTAGTTCGACGGCTATGGCCAAATATCCCTGAGCGTACGTGGGTTGGCGTGAATCGCGAGGTCTTTGAGACAAACACTAAACTTAAAAATAAGTTCTCAACGACTCAAGGCAAAACTTATGTTGACGTCATAGATGCATTTTGCAATTCAGATGGTTGTTTGACACGACTGGGCGACGATGCCCAACGAGACGCCACCTCGTGGGACTATGGTCATTTAACCGCCTTGGCATCTGAATACCTTGCGAAGCAAATTCTGGTGCCTCAAATACTGAAGGGTGTGAGTTCTACGTCAAAGTAGCTGGTGTAATACCGAATTATCTGGGACCCATGCTAGCGACACGGTTGGGTCGACTAAATGATCGCTTATGCGGTGATTTTTATACAAGGCGCTTGTTTCAAAGAACATGGCAATTGAGATTGAAACTTCTCAGCCCGGTAACAAAAGAGGCCGCTCATTACATATGGTGAGCTTTATTCTTTTGTTCAGCATCGGCTGGTTCGGTTACCTGATGCCCGCCCTTGGTAACTTTACGATGATCCCCGGGGATATGGGTGATGCACGTTTTAACAGTGTTGTACTTGAGCATGGCTACCAATGGTTGACGGGGAAAGCTGCTCAATTATGGAGCCCGAGCTTTTTTTATCCCTATGAGCGAGTGCTGGGTTTCAGTGATAACCATTTTGGTTCGGTGTGGGTTTATAGCGCGTTGCGAGGCCTTGGATTGCCACGAGAGATGGCGTATTCAGGCTGGTATGTATTTGGCTTTCTGTTGAATTTTATTGCTTGTGGTTGGGTGCTACGGCAAGCAAAGTTCTCGCCGTTGGCCTCTGCCTTGGGAGCATTTGTATTTACCTTTGCGTTACCTGTGTTGCACCAAGAGGGGCACGCGCAACTGGTGTATCGGTTTGCGATACCGATGGCTTGCTTTTGTTGGTATCAGGCATTGGTACGGCGCGATTTGATAAGTGCTGCGCAAGCGATATTTTGGTGTGCCCTCCAGTTCATGTGCGCAGTCTATTTGGGTGTATTTTTGGCGTATTGCTTAGCCGCAACGCTCTTGGCCTTTTTGCTGATTCGTTTTTTTGAGAAGGCGCCTCTTACTGATAGAGAAGCGTTAGATGTTTGTGCCTCGAAGAACGAGCCATCACGTGGGACGCGTGCCCGCAGCAACCTTTGCGCATGGCTTTGGTATGTGATGGCGATAGCTGGAATCGTTTCCGTTTTTTTGTTGCTACGGCAATACAAGATGATTGCAAGTGACTACCAGCTGGCTCGCCCGATCGATGATTTGCGTTCGCTGATCCCTACATTAAAAAGCTACTTATTGGCTGATAATTCTAGGCTGACGAGTTGGATTGGAGCTTGGATCCCTAATTTTTCAACGCGTTCTGAGCATCAACTCTTTGTCGGCCTTGGGATATTGGTATTGAGCGTATTGGGCGCCTGGGTCACTAGATTTGGGCGGGTGTTTTTTGTAGCGTGGTTGCTATTGATTTGTTTAACCGTGATGGTTGCGGAGCAGTCGTTATATCTTTGGTTGCTTAAGATACCTGGCTTTGATGCGATTCGTGCAGTATCAAGAATTATTTTGGTGATGCTTTTTCCGGTGGCTGTGTTGGTTGCGGCCGGGGTTGATCGGTTGCGGCAGTTGACTTCGTCGCAGGGTGTGTTGCTACGGGGGCTTTTGATCGTTGCCATGATTGTTTGCCTCACGCTTGAAACGGTTTATTACGTGCCACACCATGCCGCTGTTCAGACCTGGCAAGATAGACAGCGCGGCCTACGCTCTTTGATAAACGATAAGTTGCCGAATGACACAGTTTTATTTGTCACGCAACGTCAAGCCGAGCCGTTTTATATCACCGAGTTAGATGCCATGATTTACGCACAAGATCATCAACTCGCAACGTTGAATGGATATTCAGGTAGCACGCCGGCAGGGTATGCCTACCCAGACCCATGCTTGCCAAGCGATGCGCGAATGAGAGCTTATTTTGCATTCAGAGGTGTATCTGAAGCTAAACAAATAGAGCTGTTGAGTCGGTTGCGTGTTGTGCCGCTTGAGTCATGCGCCAAGCGATAGTTTCCAGTCTGTAATCGACACTCGTGCGTATTGCCTTGGCTAGTGCTAGTCTGGAATTGGTCCGACGGGTAAGTCATCAAAACGTGTTTTACCCTTTTTAATGGATAGCAAGGCATCGCCATTTAACTGACCTTGCTTGGTGCGTTTAAACTCGAAGTTGTAATCCGTCTGCGTACCTTTATCGCAAAAGCTGCTACTGACTCGCTTTTTGCCGTTGTACACGGCAAACCAAGGATAGTCCATGACCGCCACGCAATTCATGCCCTCGCACTTGGTCAAGGCGTAGGTCAGGCCTTTGTGATCAAAATGAACCGTGGTAAAGATTGATCGTTGCTGAGTGTCGTCGGTAGCAAAAAAAGTTTTATCTTTGAGGTCGGCGACTTGATTGTCAGTTTTGATGTCAATGTTGCCAGAGGGTGTGGTTTGTCTAAAGCGCAACCATTGGAGCCCCTTTTTATTGTCACCGCCACAGTAGGCGATTTGCTCGCCCTTGATCTGGCAGCTGAACAGTACTTTTTCGCTTGGTTCGCAGGCGTTATTTGTGACTCGAGCGGTTTGTGCCATTGCCCAAAGCGGCTTCAAGCACAGCAAAATCAAAAAGAGTCGTTTCATGGCGATGGTAGACGCTCGGTTAACTAACGAACCTATGATGCCTAAGCCCAATTGAAGTTCTATTGACGCTTTAGTCAGTCTTGTCGAGAATGCCTGCCAACGAGGGTACAGTCTCAACGACCACCAGATAATAAAGGAATATTTTATATGCAATCCGATTAATTGACGATCGGTAGTGTTTATTCGCGATTTAAAACACGCGAGATTGTGAATTTTTCAATCGGAGCGTACGAATACCCCCAAGCCTGAAGATCTGAAGCATAAGGCATGATCGAGGCGAACCGTTCAACTCTGCGACTGCGCTCGATGATCCGTTCTTCAATCAGTTCTAACTTGATCTTTTTATTGAGTGGCAAGGCGCAACATACGGTTTGCGCTTCAATTATGATGTCTCCCACCTTCGGTTGCCTGACATCAGGTCGGTTTGAATATTGGTTCATGCCTAAGTTTGAGGCATACCATTGCCATCCATGGTTAGCATTGAACCAAAGCGTATCATTTGGAAACTGTTTGCGAATTTGTGTAGCTTGAGCTCGGTAGATCTCGGCATACCAGGAATCGGCGGCGCTTAATAAACAGGATAGGGCGAGCGATAATGAAACGGCAACGCCTAAGACTATTCTTGTATGTTTACCAGCAACGTGACACGTTAACAATATCAGAGCCGGTAGCGACAACAGCACATGGCGGGTCGCCATAAACGGTGTAAACATAACTAAGAATAGCGCCGGCGCAAATAACCAACAACCTAGCGTCAGGTTCTCGAGTACTTGTTCTTGCCGTTGAATAATTTTTTGCCAAAGCGCTTGCGTTGCAGCGCCTAGCAAGCCTAGACCAGCTGAAAAAAAGGTCACTTTCAAGACTAAATTGATCGCGAGCCACTGCGGGTTAAATACACACCAAGCCAACAGCAAACAGTAACAAGCCAAACAAACTAGTAGCAACAAGGACCAAATACTTTTTATCAAACCATGGCTTGCTAACTGCCTCTTTGAGTAAAAAACCAACCCTGCAAACGGCGTAATAGCTCCTAAAATGCCAATCCAATACACGCTCAAATTCCAATAAATAGGTAACGATCTTGGAATCACTGGTCGACCAATAAGATGCGGCTTGCCAAAATCATATACATTAAACGCTGACCATAGCCCTACTGCGCCGATGGGAACCAACAAACAAAATAGATACACAAACCGCCTCTGCCAAACAATGTGTAGCAGTAGTATCGGTAATAAGACAAGGCTTGTGTATTTGATTAGTAACGCGAGTGCGCACATGACTGAAGCCCAAAACAACTGACGACCACTGCGCTGGTTAGGGCTTAGCAAAATGAAAAAGAATTGCAACCAAATTGCCAGTAACGGGATATCCACCATCGAGTTTTGGCCCAGCACGAAGGCAGGATTCAAGGCGAGTAGAGATGCTAGCCAGACCGCATGAG
>CALCPT010000384.1 GCA_937897265.1 uncultured Alcaligenaceae bacterium | reverse complement strand
AGATACATTGGCGTGACTGGAGTTCAGACGTGTGCTCTTCCGATCTGCTCGGCGTACCGGTTGTCGTCAAACCGAGCGACGGCAATCATGGCCGTGGAGTCTTTACCAATCTCAGTACGCAACAAGAAATCGAACAAGCCTACAGCGTTGCCGTTCAGGAGGGCTCGGGTGTGTTGGTTGAACGCTTTATTCTTGGACAAGAGCATCGCCTACTGATCGTTGGAGGCAAGCTCATTGCGGCGGCAAAAGGTGAATATGCGCAGGTCACAGGAGACGGCGTCCATTCGATCGAAACCCTAATTGACACCCAACTCAACGCCGACCCGCGTCGAGGTCACGAAGAAGATCAGCCATTAAATTTTGTACGACTCGACTCGGCCGCCCAACTAGAGATCGCCCGACAAGGGTATACGCCGCAAACGATTTTGCCGTCTGGCCAGCAAGCCGTGATTCAACGCAACGGCAACGTTGCGGTTGACTGCACCGAGCTGGTTCATCCCGATGTTGCTGAGCTCGCCTGCACGGCGGCACGCATTGTCGGGTTGGATATCGCCGGAATTGATCTCGTGGCAATCGATATTTCGAAACCTTTACAACAACAGGGCGGTGCAATTGTTGAAGTCAACGCAGGCCCCGGCTTGCTGATGCACTTGAAACCCGCCACTGGAACGCCACGCCAGGTGGGGCGCGATATTGTGGCGCACAGTTTTGCGCTTGATGACATGGCGCGCGTGCCCGTCATTGGCATCACAGGTTCGCAGGGCAAAACCATGACGGGCAAGCTGTTGTTTCGTCTGTTGACACTACACGGTTGGCGCTGCGGCTTGGCGAGCAGTGCCGGGCTCTTTGTCGACAAGCGTCTCTTGCACAGCGGTGACTGCGCGAATTTTGAAAACGCGCGACGAGTTCTCATGAATCGTGAAGTTCAAACCGCGATTATTGAGAACGGCGCGCACCAGCTGCTCAGCGAAGGCCTGGCCTACGAGCGCTGCGAGGTTGGCATCATCAGCCAGATAGACTGGGCAGAAGACCTAGCCGTCTATCAAGTTCATAGTCACGCCGAACGCGTGAAGGTGTATCGCACGCAAATGGATGTCATTTTGCCCAAAGGCATGGCGGTGCTCAATGCCGACGACCCACACATCGTCGAGCTTGCGCGTCATTGCGATGGAAAAATCACCTGGCTGTGCTTAGCGAGCCACAGCCCACTGATCAACGCTCACCTTGAGCAAGGACAGCGTGTCGTGTCACTCATCGACGGCCAGGTCGCATTGCTTGAGGGCAAACAACGACATATGCTTTGCTCACTCGAGGCGATTCACATCACCAAGCGCGGGACCGATACGACCCAAACCTATAACGTGCTAGCCGCCGCGGCGGCGGCCTGGGCGTTAGGACTAAAGCCCGATCTCATTCAAGCCGGCTTACTCAGTTTTGATCCGAATACTGCAGTGCCTAAATAATTACAGGAAATTGTCATGGAAGTCTCTCGTATTCGTGCCCTCCGCGGCCCAAATTTATGGACTCGCTTAACCGCCATCGAAGCGGTCGTGACATGCACAGGTCACGAAGCCGACCTAGACCTGTTACCAGGATTTTTGACGCAACTACGCGCGCGCTTTCCAGACGTCAAACCTTTACGTCCGTTCGGTCACAAAGACCCCATCACAATGGCGCATGCGCTTGAGGCGGTCAGTTTAGGCCTGCAAGCCGCTGCAGGCTGCCCCGTCGCCTTTGGTCAAACGATGTCCACCCCCGAGCAAGGCGTCTATCAAATCGTCTTTCAGTACACAGAAGAACCAGTGGGCAGGTTGGCTCTTGATCTGGCCGAGGCTCTATGCGTGGCGGCGCTAAACAACGACCCCTTTGACATTGCACAGGCCTTAGCGCGCTTGCGTGAACTCGACGAAGACGTTCGACTCGGACCAAGCACCGGTTCAATCGTCAACGCTGCGACCGCACGCGGGATTCCGTATCGTCGACTCACTGAGGGCAGCTTGGTGCAGTTTGGTTGGGGCAGCAAACAACTGCGTATTCAAGCAGCCGAAACTGGCAACACAAGCGCCATCGCTGAAGCCATTGCACAAGATAAAGACCTGACCAAAATGTTGCTCGAGGCGGCCGGCGTGCCGGTACCACGAGGCTTCGTCGTCGAAGACGAAAATGAGGGCTGGGACATCGCCAACAAAATTGGCTTGCCTGTGGTGGTCAAGCCGCGCGACGGCAATCAAGGCAAAGGGGTCGCCGTCAACATCGAGACCCGCGAGCAATTAAACGCAGCGTTCAAAGTCGCCTCGGAAATCAGCCGTGATGTGATTGTTGAGCAGTACATTCCGGGTCACGATTTCAGGATGCTGGTGATTGGCAATCAACTTGTGGCTGCGGCGCGACGCGATCCACCTACTGTCATCGGTGATGGCAAACATACCGTGGCGCAACTGGTCGATCAGGTCAACGCAGACCCCTTGCGCGGAGACGGCCACGCCACGGCCTTAACTAAAATCCGTTTTGATGAAATTGCCTTGGCTACGCTCGCTACGCAAGGGCTCAACGCTCAGTCAATTCCTGAAAAAGGTAAACGAGTCTTACTGCGAAACAATGCCAACTTAAGTACTGGCGGCACAGCAACCGATGTCACCGATGAAGTGCATCCCGAACTCGCGGCTCGCATGGTCACGGCGGCTCAAATGGTCGGCTTAGATATCGCGGGTGTCGACCTTGTTGCAGAAACCATCTTAAAACCGATGGAAGAGCAACGTGCCGGCATTGTCGAAATCAACGCGGCACCAGGCTTACGCATGCACTTGAGCCCCTCGTTCGGCAAACCTCGCCAAGTTGGCGAAGCGATTATTGCAAGCATGTTTGCTGCAGGTGACAACGCTCGGATCCCGGTCGTCGCGGTCGCTGGCACGAATGGTAAAACGACTACAGTGCGCCTCACAGCTCACCTACTAAGCACGAGTGGAAAACGGGTTGGCATGACCAATTCAGATGGCGTGTATATCGGACAACGGTGCATCGACACCGGCGACTGTAGTGGGCCGCGTAGTGCTCGCAATGTACTGCTGCACCCCGATGTGGAAGCGGCTGTGTTTGAAACAGCGAGAGGTGGCATTTTGCGTGAAGGCCTAGCCTTTGACCGCTGCGATGTCGCAATTGTCACAAACATTGGCATCGGTGATCACCTCGGCATGAATTTCATCAATACGGTTGACACACTTGCTCTTGTTAAGCGAGTCATCGTTCAGAACGTGGCACCCCACGGCACAGCGGTGCTCAACGCGGCCGATCCCATGGTTGCAAAAATGGCAGAGGTCTGCCCGGGCACCGTCATCTTTTTTAGCCTTGACCGCCTGCATCCTGTTCTGAACACTCACCGCGCGCAAGGTAAACGTGTGGTGTTCTGCGACAACGGCCAGCTCGTTTGCAGTGAGGCGGGGCAAGACCACTCAATCCCATTAAGTGCCATCCCCCTCA
>CALCPT010000383.1 GCA_937897265.1 uncultured Alcaligenaceae bacterium | reverse complement strand
GCGTCTCAGTACGCCGCCTACCTCACACAATCACTCACACCGGAGACAAACATATGAAATTCAACCGACGGATCGTCTGCACTGCCACGGCATTCCTTTTTCTGGGCGTCAACGTTGCGCATGCCCAGGATTTCCCCTCACGCCCTATCAGCATCGTGGTACCTTCCACCCCCGGCGGTGGCTACGATCTGGTGGGTCGAGTCATGGCCGATGCCATGGGCAAGCAATTAGGCGGCAAAAGTGTCGTCGTGGAAAACAAGACCGGTTCGGGCACCTTCCGGATGAACGTCGCCCTGTCCGGCCTGCCGCGCTTCGCCTGCCTGCCCGAGCCGGGGGAGCATCACCAGTCGGGGATCATCATCGCCCCGACGCTCGACTACATGGACCGCGCCTTCACGGATGCGAAGGCGCATGGCTGGGCGAAGGCGCCGATCATCGAGCTGTTCGTGCTTCGGCGCACCACGCTGGGACTGCTCGACACCTTTGTCGGCAAGCGCATCAGCGAGCGCATTCTGCAAGGCCAGGTCAAGCGCGGCGACGGCGAGAAGATCTCGGCGGCGTTCTGGTACTCCGACTTGCGCGGCTTCACCAGCCTCTCGGAAAAGCACCCGCCTGACAAACTCGTCCGCCAGCTCAATCAATACCTCGAACGCATGGTCGAGATCACCTATGGCAGGAAGGGCAGCATCGATAAATTTATTGGCGATGCTGTGATGGCGTTTTGGGGAGCGCCGGTACTTGATCAACATCATGCCTATCACGCCTGCGTGGCAGCGTTCAAAGGTCAACGCCGCATGGTGGCGCTAAATGCACGGCTCGTAGCTGAAAAGAAAACACCACTAACAGTACGTATCGGCATTCATACCGATGCCGTTTTGGTCGGCAATATTGGTTCACTCGAACGCTTGAGTTATACGGTGATGGGGGATGGGGTCAACATTGCCTCGCGTCTCGAGGGTATTAACAAGAACTATGGCACACACATTTGCGTCAGCCACTCTGTTTATAAGGAGGCCGGCGAGCGTCTGTGGTTACGTCCCATCGATAAGATTCGAGTGAAAGGCCGTGAGAGCGAGTTTTTAATCTACGAATTGCTTGGAATACGTGATGGCTCAAACGAAACACAAGCCACCGCAACCGAGCAAGCGCTGTGCGAACTCACTGAGCAAGCCTATGCTTTCTATGCGGCCCAGCGCTATACAGAGGCACTGAGGTGCTATCTTAAAATTGCTGAACAATATGGCGACACCTTGGCGAAGGTCATGGCTGAGCAATGCCAAGCCAACATGACAATCGAAGGTTAAACCCTACTCCAGTTCCTCTGGCACCCTACGAGGGCAATCTCATTGGCGCCCTCTACAGTCGACCGCAGTGCCCCCCTCAGAGTCAATGTCATTGACGCTTTAACACTTGCGTGTTACCTTTTTTTCAGACAAAAAGGCTGGCCAACGCACTGATTGGCCTCGCCTCTAAAAACTGGGCCTACACAATAATGAAAATAATTCATATCGTTGTTCTTGCCTTACTGATCCTCGCCAATCCCTCTCACGCACAAGTTTTAGACTACCCAAATCGCTCAATCAAAATTTTGGTACCGCTTGCTGCCGGTAGCGGTACCGACAATGCCGCCCGCTACTTTGGACAACAGCTTGCTGGCTTGCTTGGACAATCTGTGGTCATTGAAAATCGCCCCGGCGCCAATGGCATGATTGCGGGCGCGGCAGTGAAAGGTGCTCCGGCAGATGGTTATACGATATTTTTAGGAACCCTGAGCCCGCTTGGTCTGAATGAATTAGTGATGAAAGGACCTTTCCCGTATGACGCGGTCGCCGACTTTAAGCCGGTCTCAGGTCTCACACGCGGCATGGGCGCATTTGTTGTCCCAGGTAATTCACCCTATAAAACGCTCGCTGAGCTTGTGGCAGCGGCCAAACAATCCCCTCGCCCTTTTAATGTGGGCACCTACGCCACGTCCTATCAGTTGACGTTGGATTGGTTCAACAGTATTTCTGGCGTCAAGTTTGTCGGGGTGCCCTACAAAGGGGCAGCGCCAATCTTCACGGATTTAATTGGTAATCAACTGGACTGGGGCGTCCTTAATTTAAGCGGTGTATCCACACTGCTGCTCTCTGGAAAACTTCGCGCCATTGCTGTCACCGGAGACACTCGCGCGCCCGAGTTTCCGAACATTCCGACAGTCAAAGAGAGCGGCTATCCTGAGTACTCGAACTATCTCTGGACCTCGTTATACGTTCGTACTGAAACGCCCGAGCACATCACGAACAAGCTAACTGCCGCGATGCAACAAGTGCTAACCTCGCGTCAGGCACAAGAGTATCTTGTGAGTACCGGTGGCGGTGAACTCATGCCCTTTGGGCCCGCACAAATGCGAAAAATGCAGCTGGATGAAATTGAACGTTTCCGCGAAATCATAAAAACCTCGGGCTTTAAGCCTGAATAGCGCTTGACTGAGACCTCTCGAACCATGCTAATGCAACGTATTGAACAGGGCATGAGTACTGCCTACTATGCTCAACATCACGGTGAGCAACCTGCTGTGATTGAAGTCGACCGAGTGACCAATTTTGCGCAACTCAATGCCTACGCCAATCAATTAGTCAGAGCTCTTAGACAACGAGGCCTGAAAGCGGGTGATGCGGTTGCCTTGCTCTGTTCGAATCGTCTTGAGTTTGTGACGGTGATCATCGCGCTCGAGCGCTCGGGCCTGCGCATGACACCAATCAATACACACCTGACCGGTGACGAGGTTGGATACATTCTTGATAATTGTGAAGCAAAAGCCTTTATTGCTGAATCTCGCTATGCGGCACAAGCACAAGCAGCGGCGACTCTCGCCAAACGAGCAGAGGTGAAGTTTGCAATCGGCGGTGATATATCTGGCTTTGAAGCTTACGACAATGCCTTGAGCGCTTGCCCAGATCACGACATCGACGATCCAACGCTTGGCAGCCGAATGCTGTACACCTCGGGCACAACTGGGCGCCCCAAAGGCGTCTACCGTGACCCAGCGTACGCACTACCTTCGGTGATGACCTCGGTAGAGTTAGCCAACGCGGCCGGTTATCAATGCGGCACAGGTCAATTACACCTTTGCGCGGGCCCCTTGTATCACGCAGCACCGCTTGGTTACTCGTTAGCGCAACCGCTGTTGGCGGGCGTCGGGCTGGTACTCATGAATCGCTGGAACAGCGAAGAGGCCTTGCGCTTAATTCAACAACATCGGATCACGCACACGCACATGGTGCCAACGATGTTTCATCGCTTGCTATCCTTGCCGCAAGACATTAAAGACAAGTACGACCTCTCGTCGCTGCAGTTTGTGATTCATGGCGCCGCCCCCTGCTCGGTACAGCTTAAAACTGCCATGATCAAATGGTGGGGGCCTATTCTGTCGGAGTATTACGCAGCCACTGAAGGCCGCGCCGTCAGCGTCACGTCTACTGAATGGCTCAGACGACCAGGAACAGTCGGTAAACC
>CALCPT010000382.1 GCA_937897265.1 uncultured Alcaligenaceae bacterium | reverse complement strand
CGGTGATTTTTTGCTGAGCAAAAAATACGCGGCATCGGGTCCTGCAAAGGGCTTGAGGGTTGGGATTGCCTCGGTGGGGGGGCTTTGGTCGGTTATACGGCGGGCAGGATTTTTCCGGTGGCTTGGCCGAAGCTCAGCCGTGGGTAGCCGGGCTTGACGCACTCGGCTTGCAGGGTGATTTCATCGCCGTCTTCTAAGAATTTGCGTTCTTGTCCCCAAGGCAGTTTGACGGCTTTGGTTGCGCCGAAGCTAAGTTCGTTGAAGGACAAGGCTTGCTCCGGCTCGGGGCCTGACATGGTGCCGGTGCCGATTAAATCGCCGGGTTGCAGGTTGCAGCCGTTGACGGTGTGATGGGTGATGAGTTGGGATAGTGTCCAGTACGCGTGGCATAAATTGCTGTGGGCCAGTAAGGCAGGGGCATGTTTTGCTGCGCGCGATTGATCGGTTGAGATCAGGGCTTTGAGGCCGATGTCGTAGACGCCAGCCTGTTTAACAGTCTCGTTCATCAGATAGGGTAGGGGCTGAGGATCAGAGGCTGGCCGGTTAAAGGGCTGGCGAAACGGCTCGAGGGCTTCGCGTGTCACGATCCAGGGTGAGATGGTGGTGGCAAAGCTTTTGGCCAAGAAGGGGCCCAGTGGCTGAACTTCCCAGGCCTGAATGTCGCGGGCAGACCAGTCATTGAGAATACAGACTCCAAAAATATGGTTATCGGCCTCGTCGATGGTGATGCGCTTGCCCTGGGCGTTGCCGGGCCCGACAAACATCGCCATTTCGAGTTCAAAATCTAGTCTTTGGCTTGGGCCGAAGCCGGGTGCTTCACCTGGTTGCGCGGGGCGCGACTGACCGACTGGGCGCACGACGTTGTGGCCTGACATGACAACGCTTGACGCGCGGCCGTGATAGCCGATGGGCAGCCATTTGAAGTTGGGTAGTAACGGCGCATCGGGCCGCGAAATCCGACCACCGGCAGTGGCGTGGTGAATGGAGATATAAAAATCGGTGTAATCGCGAATTTGTGCGGGTAGGGTGTATTCGGCTTGAGCTTGGGGCACGAGCAGAGGCTCAAGGGTTGCCTGCAACGCACTACCGGCGCGCACCGCGCGCGACAAAGCCAGACGTAGCGCCGACCAATGGGCGTTGCCAAGCGCCATCAGCGCGTTCAAGGTGGTACCAGTGCAGGTATTGAGCGCCTCAGCAGCTAAGCCTGAAAAGGGTTTGGCTGCGGCCAATTGGGCTAAATCGATGATTTGATCGCCAAGCGCCACGCCCGGCCTGAACGCCTCGGCGCTACCGACTTTGCGAAACACCGCAAAGGGCAGATGTTGCACTGGAAACCCGACGGTCGAGTCGTTGGCGCTGGCAAGCCAGCTTGTGAGTGCGGGATCGTGAGTTTCGTTGAGAGTCGTCATGGCAATGAGTCGCTATAAAAAGATTGAATTGTCGAAAAGTCACGCCAAGTTTTTGGTGTGGGGTGATGCCCGGTGCACAGGCTAAATTCTTGCTGCAATGGTCATTTCTTGGTGCAAAGGATACATTTTTAGTTGAAAGGCCTTTTTTGGGGAAAGGGCTAAATTTTTTGGCAGCTCGGGCAAAAATACGTGGCGCGTTGGCCTTGTACTAGACGTTTGATGACAGTTTGGCAGACGCGGCAAGGCTCGCCGGCGCGTTCGTAGACGGCGGCATGCAAGGTGAAATACGCCCCGGCTTCGCCAGTTGCATTCACGTAATCACGCAACGTGCTGCCACCTGACTCTAGCGCGTCGCTCAGCGTGCTACGGATCGCCTCAACTAAACGCGTGCAGCGGGCAAGGGACACCCGCGCGGCTTGGGTTTTAGGATGAATGCGCGCCCTGAACAGGCTTTCAGAGGCGTAGATGTTGCCAGCCCCTACCACCACATCGCCAGCCAACAGAGCCTGCTTGATCGACATTTGTCGCCCTGCAAGCCCGCGCTTGAGGTGGGCTGCATCAAAAGCAGGATCAAAGGGTTCAATGCCGAGTTTGCTGAGTAGCGGGTGCTGCTCAACTGGCCCGTCACTTTTTGAGTGCCACAGCACGGCACCGAAGCGGCGAGGATCGTGTAGGCGCAGCGTGGCGTGTTCAAACTCCCACTCAACATGGTCGTGTTTACGCAATAGCTCGCCATGCATAACGCTGCGTAGCGAGCCAGACATGCCAAGGTGCACGAGTTGTGTGCCTTCATCAAACTCTAGTAACAGGTACTTGCCACGACGTTTGCAGGCACGCACAACTTGCCCCTGTAGGCGTTGCGCCATGTCGGTCGGGATCGGCCAGCGCATGCGAGTTTCGTGAACGATCAAGCGCTTTAAGCGGTGACCTGTTGCAACGGCGTCAATTCCACGGCGAGTTGTTTCAACTTCGGGCAATTCTGGCATGGGTGAGTGCTAACATCTAGAGAATAAGTCGGATGATTGTGCCATCAACTAGGCGGGTCGCGTGAAGCCGTTGTTTAAATGCTGTTTTAAAAAAATCCCTTTTGCCCTCGTTTTGGGGCTTTTTGGTGTTGTCTGGGTCGCATCGGGTTGCGCACAAAATGGGCCAAGCAAAGGTGTGTCGCAAACAACGCCTCTTGAGATCAAGCCACGCTCGCCTGAGGCCGAAGAGATTCAGTTGCGGGCAGGGCAGCTGCCCGAGGTCACACTGACTTCGAGCATTATTTTCAGAATTTTGGCTGCCGAAATCTCTGCCCAACGTTCGGCGTTCCTTCCAGCAGGTAAAACCATGCTGGATCTTGCCAAAGAGGTTGGCGATGTGCGCCTGGCGCGTCGCGCGCTTGAGTTTTATCTGGCCGGCGGTAATTTGGCTGGCGCGCTCGAGTCTTCACGGCTGTGGTTGCGGCTCGAACCTGACGATGCTGAGGCACTCTCGACCGAGATGACGCTGTCTGCCGCTTCGGGGCAGACAAGCGGCTTAACCACGGCGTTGCGCAAACAAATTGATGAAGCTCGCGATAAAACTGCGGCAATCGGGCAAGCTATGGCAGTCTTGGGGCGTGTGCCAGATAAGCGTGCTGGCTTGGCGATTTTGATCAGCGTGCTCCAAGAAAGTCAGGCGCGCGATACTCTGCCAGCGCATATTGCGATCTCAGACTTGGCACGTGCGGCGGGCGATGCGCCGCGCGCGCTCAGTGCGGCTAAGGCTGCGTTAAATGTAGCCCCTCGGTCAGAAGATGCCGCCATGCGGGTGTTTGAGTACGGTTTGGCGGTTGACGCGCAGCAAGCGTTTCGCGATGCGCAAGGCTTTGCAGCGGCGCATCCTAAAGCACGACGATTGCGTCTATTGTTGGCCACGCAGTGGGCAGAGCGCCGCGAGTTTGATTTAGCGATGGCCGAGCTCGTTGCCATGGCCAAGCTCGATCCAGAGGACATCGATCTGGTGTTTATGCAGGGGCAAGTCGCTTATCGTGCCAAACGCTTGCCCGAAGCGCGTAACCTGCTAGAGCAGTATGTCAGTCGCCAAAGCCAACGTTTATTGGGCG
>CALCPT010000381.1 GCA_937897265.1 uncultured Alcaligenaceae bacterium | reverse complement strand
TTTCCCTACACGACGCTCTTCCGATCTCCCTCCGTCGGGCCCTGTCGATATTGTGGTCGAAGGTGGGCGGATTACCGAATTAAAAGTTGTCGGCGCACCTCTCAAAGCGATTAATCCAGCGAATCGACCTGCTCAGGGCGATTACGAGATTGACTGCCACGGCAAGTATGTGACGCCTGGCCTGATCGATTGCCATGCGCACGTGGGCACTCCATGGCATGGAATGAGTGGTGAAGTCCCCACTGCAGATTACGTCTATAAGTTATGGCTCGCACATGGTGTCACCACCGCGCGCGAAATGGGCTCGATGAATGGCTTGGGCTATATGCTTGAGCAACGCGAAGCCTCGGCAAACAATCAGATTGCCGCACCTCGTTTATTGCTTCATGCCTATTTTCCGGCCGTCAATGAACGGATTAAAACCATCTACACCCCCGCGCAGGCGCGCGACTGGGTGCGACGGCTTAAGCAGCGCGGGGCAGATGGCATTAAATTTTTTGGCGCGCCGCCGACCATCATGCAAGCTGCTCTAGACGAAGCTGCGATTCAGGGGCTTCGCTCGGGCTGCCATCATGCTCAGATGGCTGTGACCCGCGTCAACGCGCTCACTTCAGCGAAATGGGGCTTGACCAGTTCTGAGCATTATTACGGGATCCCAGAGGCTTTGTTCGAAAATCGCACGGTGCAAAGTTTCCCGACCGATTACAACTATGGCGATGAGTATTTCCGGTTTTCTGCTGCTGGGCAAATGTTTGCACAAGCTGCCCAGCCTGGTAGTCGTAAATGGAATGATGTCTTGGATCAGTTTTTGGAAACTGGCCACACCTTTGTGCCGACTTTCAGCATCTATGATGCCAATCGCGATCTCATGCGTGCCAGACGAGCAGATTGGCACGGTGACTACACACTGAAGACGATCTGGAAATATTTTCAACCGCAACGCGGTGGTCATGGCGCGTACTGGTATCGCTGGAGCACCACCAACGAAGTTGAATGGAAACAAAACTATCGACTTTGGATGCAGTTCGTGAACGAGTACAAAAATCTCGGTGGCCGTGTTTGCACCGGAAGCGACTCTGGCTTTATCTACCAGATCTTTGGCTTTGGTTTGATCCGAGAGCTTGAGCTTTTGCAAGAGGCAGGCTTTAACCCCTTAGAAGTCATGCGTTCAGCAACATCCCTAGGGGCTGAGTTGTTAGGCATCGAAGAGGACACTGGGTCGATTGATCTTGGCAAGTGCGCAGACTTGTTGATACATGATGTCAACCCGCTTGAAGACTTCAAACTGATGTACGGTACGGGTGCGGTGCGTCTGAATGATGAAACCGGTAAGGCTGAATGGAAGCGATCGTTGCGTTACACGATCAAATCGGGCGTGATCTACGACACTGAGTTGTTATTGGCTGAGGTGCGCGAGATGGTCAACCAAAGCTGGAAGGATGATGACCATGATCGCCCCCCAACCCGTTGATCTAATCGTACTGTGCGGCTTTCTAGGTAGTGGCAAAACAACCTTGCTCGTCGACTTTTTACACCAGGATCAGTTGCAAGACACAGCCGTTATCATCAATGAAGCTGGTGAAACTGGCATCGACGGTATGCTTGTGGCTGAGGGCGAGAACGATCTTGAGATGACTCTGCTTGCCAATGGCTGCGTCTGTTGTTCTTTGCGTAGCAGTTTGGTTTATACGGTGACAGAGTTGCTTGAAGCCGAGCGCCCCGAAGGTGCTCCGCCGATTAGACGGATTGTGCTCGAAACCAGCGGTTTATCACGTCCTGGCCCCATATTGGCTTCGTTGGCAGACCCTGCGTTCACGCAGCGTGGCTTACGTGTGAGTGTGATCACCACGTTTGATGCTGAGCTGGGCGCCTTGAGGCAAGAGCAGTTCGATGAGGCTGTAGCACAGATCGCCGCCGCGCA
>CALCPT010000380.1 GCA_937897265.1 uncultured Alcaligenaceae bacterium | reverse complement strand
GGCCAGCGCTGCATGATGGACTTCTGCTTGGTGTAGAAACGCACACCTTCTTCGCCGTAGGCGTGCATGTCGCCAAACAGCGAGCGCTTCCAGCCACCAAAACCGTGCCAAGCCATGGGAACTGGAATCGGCACGTTGATCCCAACCATACCAACTTGAATACGGCGGCTAAATTCACGTGCGATGTTGCCGTCACGTGTATAGCAAGACACGCCATTGCCAAACTCGTGGTCATTGATGAGCTCAACCGCCTGACCAAAGTCTTTGACGCGTACGCAACTCAACACCGGACCAAAAATTTCTTCTTTATAAATGCGCATTGACGGTGTGACATGGTCAAACAAGCTGCCGCCAGTAAAAAAGCCTTGCTCGTGACCGGGCACTTTTAGTCCGCGTCCGTCGACTACGAGTTTGGCGCCTTCGTTGACGCCAACGTCGATATAGCCTTCGATGCGTTCAAGTGCCTGACGCGTCACAATGGGGCCCATCTCTGCATCAAGTTCAAGGCCGTTTTTGATTTTGAGTGTTTTTGCGCGCGCGGCAAGCAAAGGCACGATTTTGTCGGCAACATCGCCAACCAACACTGCTACAGAAATTGCCATACAGCGCTCGCCGGCCGAGCCATAGGCCGCGCCAATCAGACCATCTACAGCTTGATCGATATCGGCATCGGGCATGACCACCATATGATTTTTAGCGCCGCCCAGCGCTTGCACGCGTTTACCTAAATCCGCACCACGTTGATAGATATATTGCGCGATGGGGGTTGAGCCTACGAAGCTGATGGCTTTGACATCAGGGTGTTCGAGCAGAGCATCCACTGCAACTTTGTCGCCTTGCACGACGTTAAAGACACCGTCAGGAAGACCAGCTTCTTTAAAGAGTTGCGCCATGTAAATAGAGGCCGAAGGATCGCGCTCGCTCGGCTTCAAAATGAAGCAATTGCCTGCTGCGATCGCAACCGGAAACATCCAGCACGGCACCATGCAAGGAAAATTAAAGGGCGTGATGCCTGCGACTACGCCCAATGGCTGGCGCAGTGTCCAGTTATCGATGCCGGTCGAGACTTGATCTGTGAAATCGCCTTTCAATAACTGCGGCATGCCGCAGGCAAACTCAACGATGTCGATGCCACGCATGACTTCGCCTTGTGCGTCGGTGAAAACTTTGCCATGCTCTTGGGTGATGATTGAAGCGAGTTCGTCTTTGCGCTCATTGAGCAAAGCCAAAAAGTTATTCATGATGCGGGCGCGGCGAATCGGGGGGGTATCGGCCCAACTGGCAAACGCTTTTTTCGCGCTTTCGACGGCAGACTTGACGGTATCTAAGCTCGCGAGCTCAACTTTCCGCGCGACTTGCCCGGTGGCTGGATTAAAGACATCTTGGGTGCGCGCACCAGCAGTGGTTACGGCCTGGTTGTGAACCCAATGCGAGACCACACTGGGGATGACGGGCATCGGAGGCTGCTTAGACATACAAAATCCTTTAAGAGTAGGTTTCGGGGCCGCGCGGACACGAAAAGAGGCACTTAAACGTAATTTCTTGATAACGCTAAAAACACGTGCTCAAAATACGAGCGTTATGTCATTGTAAGATGGTTAGCGAGGTGTTCGCACTTCTTGTTAAACTTTGCCCCTTTCTTGTTCGATTGACCGGAGTCCTTTCCACGCTATGAGTCAGCCCCTTCTTGGCAAAGTTGCCCTTGTGACCGGCGCCGCCCGCGGCATCGGCCGTGCCTGCGCGTTGAAACTGGCCTCTGCCGGCTGCGACATCGTTGCCAACTACTACAACAGCTTCGATGAGGCTGAGGCCGTGTGCGCCGAGGTGCGGGCGATGGGTCGTCGTGCGATTGCGGTACAGGCCAGTGTCGGTGTGCCCGATAGCGTGGTCGAGATGTTCGAGGTGATTACCAAAGAATTTGGTCAGTTGGATATTGTGATCAGTAATGCGGCCTCAGGTGTTCTGAAACCCGCTATGGAAATGAGTTTGAAACATTTTCGCTGGTGTCTTGAAACCAATGCCTTTGCCGTGAATTTACTGGCACAACAGGCCTTGCCGCTCATGAAACAGGGCGGTCGCATCGTGGCCATGTCTAGTTTGGGGGCCCAACGCGCGATGCCCCATTACGGATTTATTGGGGCGTCAAAGGCTGCCCTTGAGGCGCTGGTGCGTACCTTGGCGCAAGAGCTCGGCCCACAAGGGATTCGGGTCAATACCGTCTCGGCTGGTGTTGTGGATACCGACGCGCTCAGTCACTTTCCCAACCGCGATCAGGTTTTGTCTGAATTTGCTGCGCGCACGCCGGTAGGCCCGAGTTTGCTGCCAACCAACGTAGCCGATGCGGTTTATCTATTATGTTTGCCAGAGGCTGCTTGGATTAATGGCCACACCTTGGTGGTGGATGGCGGTTTTTCAATTTCGGGTTGAACACCATGAGCTTTGAATCAGGTTTGGCAGGCAAGGTCGCAATTGTGACGGGTGGCTCGCGCGGTATTGGACGTGCCATTGTCGAGTGTCTTGCGGCACAAGGGGTTGATGTCAATTTTTTCTACCGTGGTAACGAGGCGGCAGCGCTTGAGGTTGTGGCAAGCGTCATGGCTGCAGGCGGTAAAGCGACGGCCTTGCAAGTCGACGTTGGCGATTCGGCGGCTTGTATCGAGGCCGTGAACGCGGTGGCCGATCGTTGTGAGCGCATCGATATCCTGGTCAATAACGCCGGCATCGTGCGCGATAACTTGATGGCGGCAATGGAAGACGACGAGATCTCTGCTGTCCTTCAGACCAATATTGGTGGCGTCTTTAATGTGACCCGCCCAGTGATCCCCTTCATGATGTCCCAGCGCGCTGGCCGCATTGTCAACTTGTCCTCCGTAGCGGGCAACAAGGCGGGGCGTGGGCAGGCGAATTATGCCGCTAGCAAAGGCGCGGTTGATGCGGTCACCCGAGCGTTGGCCGTTGAATTGGCAGCCCGTAAAATCTTGGTCAATGCTGTGGCGCCAGGGGTGATTGACACTGAAATGTCGCAGCAGGTACGTGATTTGGCTGATGATGAGGTGAAAGCCAAAATATTGCTTAAGCGGTATGGTCAGGCGCAAGAAGTGGCCAATGTGGTGGCCTTTTTGGTCTCAGATATGGCCAGTTATGTCACCGGTCAGGTGCTCTATGTCGACGGCGGCTTTAAGATGGCCTGAGTTTTTGGCCAAAGTCGCTTGAGGTTTGATGGCTAGCCCAAGGGGGATTTCCCTATACTTGAGTTAAAATGACGCGCGCTTACCTCATATCCGGAGCTAATTATGGCTGAAGCAGTCATCTCGAAAGAAGAAATTATGGCGGTGTTTCCAACCGTCCAAAAAACGATGGCAGATGCCCTCGGTTGCGATGTAGATGACATCAAGCTTGATGTATCCCTGATCGAAGGCCTTGACGCCGAATCGATCGATTTCCTTGATATGGTGTTTCGCCTTGAGCGCGCCTTTAAAATCAAGGTGCCACGTGGCAAGATCATCGAAGACGTGCGTGGCGACATGCCCGTGAGCGATTTCGAACAAGGCGGGGTCCTGACAGACAAAGGTGTTGCGCGCTTGCGTGAATATTTGTCTGAAATCGACGAATCACGCTTTAAGTTGCCAATGCGCGTAGATCACATCGCGCGGTTGTATACGCCCGAAACTTTCTGCAAGCTCGTGATTCGTGCTCAGCGCGCTTCACAAGCCGCTGGCTGATGGTCTTGAGTACGGCGCGGGCCACAGGCCCCGCGCCAACCGGTCGCTTTGCTGCATTTTCCTTTGTCGATCAGATCACTCAAATCCAAGGGGTCACGCGCGTGCGTGGCCTCTACACAATCCCTGCCAACATTGAGCACTTCCCAGCCAGTTTAGTGGCCGAGGCGTTAGGGCAGTTGGCTGCCTGGGTGGCGATGTCGACGCTTGGGTTTAGTCACCGGCCGGTGGCTGCGTTAGCCGGCGACACAAAGATTTTTTCGCTGCCCAAGCCCGGCGATACCCTTGAACTGATCGTTGACATTGAATCCTGCGATGCCGAGTCAATTTTGTATCGTGGCCACGCTTTGGTCGATGGCAGCCTGGTGCTTGAGCTCGCTGATACCGTCGGGTCAATGCTCGATATCCAAGAGTTTGACGATCCGGCAGCGTTA
>CALCPT010000379.1 GCA_937897265.1 uncultured Alcaligenaceae bacterium | reverse complement strand
CTGATGATGAGGCGTATCCAGCTGAGGGCTACAAGGGCGACTACATTGTTGACATCGCGAACGATTTTTTGGCGAAGGCAACGGTTAGTGCGAGTGATGGTGAGCCGGTGCTGGCAAGCGGCGATCTCGCTGATTTAGATAATATCCGTCGCTTTGCAGTCGCCTACCTTAGGCGCGAGCAAGATTTTGATTTGCAAGCTTTTGGCTTGGCCTTCGATCACTATTATCTTGAAAGCTCACTTTACACCTCGGGGCGCGTAGAGCAAACCGTGCAGCAACTGGTTGCATCGGGCCACACGTATGAAAGCGAAGGTGCGTTATGGTTGCGTACGACTGAGCTTGGTACGGGTGATGACAAAGACCGAGTGATGCGCAAGTCAGAGGGTGGTTACACCTACTTTGTGCCAGACATTGCTTACCACGTCACGAAATGGCAACGTGGGTATACGCGTGCCATCAATATTCAAGGTAGCGATCATCATGGCACTGTTGCGCGTGTCCGTGCGGGGTTGCAGGCACTGGCCTTGGGCATCCCAGCGGATTACCCCGCGTATATTTTGCATAAGATGGTGAAGGTGATGCGCGGAGGTGTTGAGGTCAAGATCTCAAAACGCGCTGGTAGTTATGTCACCCTACAAGACTTGATTGAATGGGTCGGGCGCGATGCTGTACGGTTTTTTTTGATTCAACGACGCGCCGATACAGAGTTTGTGTTTGACGTAGATTTAGCGCGCTCAAAAAGTGAAGAAAATCCGGTGTACTACATTCAGTATGCCCACGCGCGAATTTGTTCGATGCTGCAGCAGGCGGGCTTAAGTGCGCAAGTACTGAACGCTGCAGACAGTGCGTTATTGGTGGCGCCGACAGAAATCGCGCTGATGCAACGTTTGGCAGAGTTTGCGGCACTGGTATCTCAAGCGGCGCTTGACCTGTCACCGCATCTCGTGGCGTTTTGGCTGCGTGACTGCGCGGCCGACTTTCATGCTTGGTATAACGCCGAGCGTGTGTTGGTGGATGATATCGCTGTCAAGCAGGCGAGGTTACGGTTGGCCGATGCAACGCGGCAAGTGATTGCAAATGGTCTGGCATTGTTGGGTGTTTCTGCCCCCGAACGGATGTAAGATTACTTCATGGCTAAACAAAAATCTTCTGGTGGTGGCAGCACGCTGTATGGCGTGTTAGCTGGGCTGTTGATTGGCTTAATTGCTGCGGCTGCTGTGGCCTTTTACGTGATTAAGTCGCCGATGCCGTTTGTAGATAAGGCCAGTCGTTCACCAGAGGTGACTAGTACGGTTGATCCGCGAAACGCACCAGACCCGAACGCGGGTTTAGGCGGGCGAGGCACGGGGCCGGTCACTGAGCCAAGTTCACCTGACCAACCGACGGGTGAAACAGCTGCGACATCATCGTCGCGCCCAGCGGCGACTCCTGACGCTCTTGGAGCCTTGATCGCGACGCTGACGCCGACCCCTTCGGCACAACAGCCTCGCCCGACAACGCGCCCTGAGCCAGCGCAGGCTCCACCTGCCGCCGCCGCCTCAGCGCCGAGCACCTCTAGCAACGCAACTGCGCCGGCTAGCGGCCCTTATTTTCTGCAAGTGGGTTCGTTCAGAGTGCTCGAAGACGCCGAGGCCTTACGGGCAAAAATTTTATTGATGGGTATGTCAGTTGAAATACAGCGGGCAGAAGTCAATGGTTTACAGGTGAACCGCGTGAGAGTTGGGCCGTTTGCCCGGATCGACGATATGAATCAGACACGAACGCGACTTGGGCAAGAAAAAATCCCAACCGCGGTTGTCAGGCAGTAAGGTTTTTTAACGCGTTTTATTATTCAGGATAGCAAGACATGAACACAGCTTTGTTGGTGCGAACACTCGGTGTACTGATGGCGGCAACGGCGCTGCTGTTTTCAGCGCCCGGTTTGACGCAGGGCACGCCGGCTGCCGCGAAGGCGAGGTATCTTGAGGTTAGCCCAGTGCAGCCCACCGAGCCAGGAAAAACAGAAGTTCTTGAGTTTTTTTCATATGCCTGTTCGCATTGCGCGGTGCTTGAGCCAATGCTAGAAAAGTGGATTAAAACCGTTCCGTCTGATGTGGTTGTTAAAAGAGTGCCTGTGGCCTTTAACGGCAGCATGAAGCCGTTGCAACAACTGTTTTATTCGCTTGAGGCACTTGACCGTTTAGACTTGCACGGCAAAGTGTTTAACGCGATTCATGAAGACAAAAAGCGTTTGTTTACCAAGCCTGACATTGTTGCCTGGGTGGCTGCCCAAGGGGTTGATCGCGCAAAATTCGAAAGTGTGTATGACTCGTTTGGTGTGGTGTCAAAAAGCGGTCGCGCGGATCAACTCGTGGGCGCATATAAGGTTCAGGGCACACCATCAATGGCCGTAGGTGGTCGCTTTTTAACATCGCCCTCAGAAGCCGGTGGTTATCAAGAAACGATTGATGTGACAGATATCTTGATCAAACAGCTTCGCACGAAATAAACAAGTCTTTGCAACGTTCCATTGAAAAATGCAGCGCCACGGCGCTGCATTTTTGTTTTCAAACGTAACAATCAGGGCAACGCGCTGCTGCGTTAAGCGCCTTGAATCACATAAAACGTGATGACGTGGGCAAATTTGTCGCGATACGTTTTTGCCTCTTGCGACAGAGGCGAGTCGTACCAGGCTAACGCTTTTTCGTAGCTTTCGAATTCGATTAAGATGCGGCGACGTTCGTCAGAGGGGCCAGTCTTGATGGATGCGGTACCGCCGCGCACGAGAAATTTACCGCCAAACTCTGCAACAGCAGCCGTTGAGCGCACTTGATATTGATTTTTGAAATTCTCTGGATCGCGTACGACCAGTTCAACGAACACATAGCCTTTAGGTGAAGTCATAAAAATCCTTTGATAAAACGTTAAGCATAGCGCGCCCGAGAGGTGCGATGTGTGTGTCACTCACTCGCGTGCGCGTCACATACAAGATTGTTAGTTGTGTTGAATTTTGCCAAAAGCTTGAGTCAGGTCTTCGATTAAATCACTCGGTGATTCAAGGCCAATGTGCAAACGAATCAGTGCATGATCTTTGCCCTTCCAGTAGGCGTGATTGGCAAGCACCGCTGGGTTCACCCACTGCACAAGACTTTCAAAACCGCCCCAAGAAAAACCAATGCCGAACAGGGTCAACGCATCGACAAATGGTTTGGCGGCGAGTGCTGGGCAGTTCAGCTCGATGGATAGCATCCCATTGGCGCCGGTGCAGTCACGCTGCCAAAGTGCATGGCCCGGATCTTTATGCCATGCGGGGTCAAAGATGCGCACGACTTCGGGACGAGAATCTAAAAACGCACTGACTTCGCGCGTGTTACGTGCATGTTGCGCCATACGCACAGCCATTGTTTTGACGCCACGCAGAGATAGCCAAGCGTCGTCGGCGCTGAGTGAATTACCCAGTGCGTATTGGGTGGCGTGAATGCGGGCTGCAATTTTTTCGTCTTTAACAATAATGGCGCCCAGCATGACATCAGAGTGGCCTGCGATATATTTGGTGCCGGCCACAATCGAGACATCTGCACCAAGCGTAAGCGGCTTGTAAATATAGCCAGAGCCCCAGGTGTTGTCGGTTGCCAGAATTAAGCCATGTTGCTGCGCGATCTCTGAAAGCGCGGGCATATCGAGCATCTCAAAGAGTAATGAACCAGGCGATTCAACATAAATCATTTTTGTGTTGGGCTGCACCAACTCTGCAATCTGATCCTGGCTAGAAAAATAAGTGACCGAGATGCCCAGACGGCTTAATAAGGTTTGATCGACAGTGCGCACGGGGCCATAGACGCAGTCAGACACCAGCATGTGATCGCCTGTACTGAGCAGCGCTAAAAATGCGATGCTGATGGCTGAGAGGCCAGAGGGTGCGAGTACGCAATAGCTGCCGCCTTCGAGTTGCATAAACACCTCTTCAAGGGCGCGATGGGTATCGAGCCCGGCGATGCCATAGGTGACCACTCGTTCGCCTGCCGCACGCTTAGTTAAGGCACGGTCAAGTACCTCGAGATTTTTAAAGCGCACGGTACTGGTACGAATCGCTGGGATACTGACAGGTGCTGTGCCAGTTTCAGAGTCAAACTCGGCTGCACCGATGTGCAACAGGCGGGTATCCAGATGATGAGTAGTCAAGATCAATCCTTAATCAAGGTCAAGCGAGTGGCTTACTTTTTTTGAGTAAACCGTATGATGCCATCGGCGCAGAGCTCGCGGGTAAGTTTTTCTTCAAAGTACAAGGCATGTAAGTGCGCAGCCGCTTCGCCCATCGCAAACGTTGTCTGGTGCAAATCAAGTTTGCGCTTGAACATGAGGGGCAAGATATCTGTTGTAGATTGCGGTACAACGCAGGCCGCATAGACCTCTGCTAAGCGGTCGGCGTGATGCGAGTGTTGTTGCGCAATGCGCTCGTGTAAACCAGTAAAAGGGCGCCCGTGCGAGGGCAACACTAAGGTGTCATCGGGCAGGTGCTCGTAGGCGTGTAGCGAATTTAAATAAAGAGGCAGCGGGTTGCCCATGGGTTCGTAATCAAAGACGCTGATATTGGTTGAAATGCGCGGCAACACCATGTCACCTGAAATTAAAACTTTTTTATCAGCGCAATAAAGTGACATGTGTTCTGGCGCGTGTCCGTAGCCGGCGGTGGCGCTCCAGAGGTGTCCGTTGATGCGGAAAGTTGAACCGTGCATGATGCGCACGAAAGCGGGCGGCACCCGAGGCACGAGCCCCGGATAATGAGAGGCGCGTTCGCGAATTTGCCGAAGCGATTCGGGATCAACCATGCCATGGCGCATCAGATGCCGCGCGGTGCTTTCGCCGCCTGTTGCTCCGCCATCTTTGCGATTGACCCACGCCTGCGCGGTCATGTAATCGGTCATGCTGATGTGGATGGGGATGTCCCAGCGCTCACAGAGCCAGTAGGCCAGGCCGATATGATCAGGGTGCATATGCGTAACGATGAGCCGCAGGACAGGAAGACCGTCAAGTTGGGTACGAAAAATCTCGTCCCAGTGCGCTTTAACTTGGTCGTTGCTTACGCCGCAATCCACGATGGTCCAGCCTTCTTTGCCATCGATACGGTCGCGCAACAGCCATAGATTGATGTGATCAAGTACAAACGGAAGCGGCATTCTGATCCAGCGTACGCCAGGTGCCACTTCAAGGGTAAGGCCTGCGCCAGGTAGCGTGTCACCTAAGGGATACTGCAGTTGATGCTCAAGGGGGTTCATTGCGACTTTGTCTCCGAGCTTGACGGCGTGATCAGACCATCATAATTTACGTTTACGTTAACTGCGAATACTGAGCCATGACGAGCCCCACTTGGACGATTTCAGAACTCTCTAAAGAGTTCGACTTGACCCCGCGCACACTTCGGTTTTACGAGGATCATGGCATTGTCAATCCGGCTCGCGTCGGGCGTCAGCGCGTGTATGTGTCTCGGGATCGTACTCGTTTAAAGCTTGCCCTGCGTGGCAAGCGCTTGGGCCTGCAATTGTCTGAGATTTGCAAGTTGATTGATATGTACGAAG